>JAFECO010000693.1 GCA_018242085.1 Pseudomonadota bacterium | reverse complement strand
CCCCGCGCGCGACGGGCATGACTATCAGCTGGCGATCCTCACCCAGGATGTCGCGTCCGTGGCGGTGCAGGGCAATCTGCCCTGGTCGTTCGGCGCGGGTCCGGTGTCGGTCGCGTTCGGCGGCGAATACCGCAAGGAAGGGGCCAGGGTGACCGTGGATCCGCTGGCCCAGGCCAAACTGTTCTCGGTGGGAAATTTCTCCGGCTTTTCCGGCCAATATAATGTCGAGGAAGGCTTCGCCGAGATCGAGGCGCCGCTGCTCAAGGACAGTGTCGTCCAGTCGCTGGAATTCAACAGCGCGGGACGCATCACCAGCTATTCCACCAGCGGCCTGGTGGAGACCTGGAAGCTGGGCCTGACCAGCCAGGTCAACCAGGATGTCCGGCTTCGCGCCACCTGGTCCTTCGATATCCGCGCGCCCGATCTTCAAGAGCTGAACAGCGGCGGATTTTCCGTTCTGGGCGTGGCGACCGATCCCAGAACCGGCGCCAATGTGCAGATCTACAATCTGTCCCTGGCCAATCCGAATCTCAAGCCGGAACAGTCCACCACGGTATCCGGCGGCGTGGTGCTGACGCCGCACTGGTTCGACGGGCTGAGCCTGTCCGCGGACTGGTATTCGATCAGCATCAACAAGGCGATTGCCACCATCAGCGCCAGCAAAGTGGTGGCGCAGTGCGCGGCGGGTGTGCAATGGGCCTGCGGGCAATTGGTCTTTGGCGGCCCCAATGGCGCGCTGTCCCAGGTCAATACCCAGCCCATCAACGCCAACCGGCAATCGGTTTCGGGCCTCGATTTTCAAGGCGATTATCGGTTTCCGATTTGGGCAGGGACCGTCGATTTGCACCTGATCGCCAATTACACCGACACCCAGACACAGACGGCGCAAGGCAACACGGTTTCCTACGCCGGAAGCATCGGTCCGGATTCGGCAGTGGGCGGCGGTGGTCCAAAATTCAAGTCCACCCTCGCCACGACCTATACACGCGATGCCTGGCAGGCAAGCATTCAGGGGCGTTTCATCGGCTCCGCCAAACTGAACAATGCCTGGGGCGCCCTCAATGTGGACGACAATAGCGTGCCGTCCGTGGCTTATCTGGATGTGCGTGGCGCCTATCGCTGGAGCGAGAACATCCAGCTTTATGGAGCGATCGACAATCTGTTCAACACGCCGCCGCCGGTGGTGGCGGGAACGACATTATCCACCACGCCTTATGACGTTTCGGTCCGGGACGATATCTATGACGCCATCGGCCGCCAGTTCCGTATCGGCATCCGCTTCAATTATTGACCGCGCCGGTATTCAGTAGGTTTCGATGAGCACAACGCCGGCGGCGATCAGAAGCGCGCCGGCACCTTTCTTCATCAGATTTCGGGTCGAAAGGTCCTCGCGTCCGAGCCTGGGAAAGAACAGGGCCAGAAGAATGCCGAAGGCGAAGACGAAAAAAGTGGTGGTGGAGGAAATCGCCGACACCAGCGCCACCGGCGCCAGAAGCGCGGCATAGCGGACGCCCAACCCGGCGCCGAGATTGATCAGCTCATTGGCCGCGTTGATGCCGGCCACGGCGCCAGGGCTGCGGCGGAACAGATCGGCGAATTGACGCCGATAGCCGGGCCGGCAAAGAAGCGCGGCGCCGAACAGGCCTTCACCCACAAAGGTCCAGAAAGTCGTGGTCCAGAAATCGTCGCGGACGGCGAAGAATTTGAACAGCACCGTCGACAGCGCCAGCACAAAGGTCGCCGCCAGCATCAGAAGCACCAGCCTGGTTTTGAAGCGCCGGGCCTTGGTTCCACCTTGGAACGACAACCCCAGCGCGCCGCTCACGATCAGGCCGCCGCCCAGCAATTGGGATGGGCCCAGTCTTTCATGCAGGAACAGATATCCCAGCAGAAAGGTGAACAAGGTGGAGGCCTGGAACAGCGGCGCCACCACCGAGGCTTCCTCGCTCTGGATCGCCCGCAGATAAAAAAGCATCGCGCCCATATAAAGGACGCCCGAAACCGTCATCACCGCGATGGCGCCGGGGGCGGGCTTTAAGATCGCGGGCTCGATCCACCATATCAGGGGCAAGAGCGCCACGCCTGTCAGGGCGGTGAACAGCATCAAGACCGCGGTATCGCTGTCCTGGAAATAGCGATCCACCAGATATTTATCGATATGGGTGGAGACCGCCCAGCTGATCGGCCCCAGAAAGGCGAGAAGCAACCACATTCAATGTGTATTGGTTCAGCTGGTTTGTGGCGGCGCCGACCTGGCCGGTACTTCGATGCGGTAGAGCTTGAGGGCGAGCCAGCCCTTCGGCTCGAAACAAAGCGCGTCGGTACCGTCCGCCAGATGCTGGCCCCGGACCAGGGCGCTCATGCCGCAAGCCACCCCGTCATTCCAGCCGATGAAGCGATAGCCGGCTTTGTCCATGCAACTCTGGATTGTCCGGAAAGGCTCCCCCGCGCCGGTGCGCGGGGCGGTGGCTTCGCAGGCGGTGAGCTGCGCTTGCTGGTCGGAAAATCAGCCCGCCAGGGGCAGCACAAGCAGCAATGGCAGGAAATAGCGGATTTTTGCCATAAATGCCTCAGTTCCAAGCCAAAATCTTAGCCCAAACGGGGGAGCCGCCAAAGAGTAACCAAGCAAAAACTTTATATTTTTTGGGCATTCCGGCGCTTGGCGGAGAGGCGCCCGTCATGCCTAAATTTGCCCATGCGCAAACGCACCACAGACGGGCGCGAGACCCCAGGCCCCGGAGGCAGGCTGCACCTGACCCCCGATTGCATGGAAAATGCGTACGAGTATCTGCGCACCACATTGCCGTTCCGGCGGATGAATCTTCCGCACGCCGACAACCTCGTTTTCCGGGTGATGGGCGCGCGCGACCGCTTCGGCCATTTCCGGGGCCGGATCAAGACCAAGCCGGAGCTCAATGAAATCGGAGTCTCGATCCGGGTGGTCAAATCCACCGATCTGCTGATGGCGACGATGGCGCATGAAATGATCCATCTCTATCAACATGAGAATGGCAGCTGCACCCGCTCGTCCCACAATTCCGAATTCGAGCGCATCGCCGCCCGCGTCTGCCGCATCCACGGCTTCGACCGCGAGACATTCTGACCGGTCAACGCTTCTTCTTTCCAAATTTCTCGCGCAGCGCATCCTTGGCGCGTTCCAGTACGCGCTTTTGTTTCGCGGGCAGGTCCTTGCCCGCCCGGTTGATGTAGAAAGTCAGCATCGACATCGCGGAACGATATGGCGTCGATTTGCGCCGACGGCTGTGCTCGGCGGATCGCTTGAGGGACGCGGCAATCCTATTCGGGTCGTCGCTGGTGAAAATCTTCTTCTTGAGGTCCAGCGCGTTGGATCGGCGGGTGACGGCGCCCGACCAGCGCCGCTTTTTTGTTGTCGCCTTGCGTTTGCGATGTCCCGTCATGGATCCGACTCGCGCCGTGAAACAATGCGGGAGAAATTTCCGGCCTCTGGAGATTTCGACGCCATATTGCCTGCTTTATAGGCGTCCCGCCAAAATAAGTATCAGAAGGATAATGAGCACCAATCCCAATCCACCGGACGGGCCGTAACCCCAACCGGCGCTATAGGGCCAAAGCGGTATCGAGCCGAGAACCGCAAGTATCAGAATAATCAGCAAAATAAGGCGCAGCATCCGATCGCCATGCGGGTTCTTCACATCCAACAACGCCGCGTCCGGTGATTGGTTCATGGAATAAGCCGCGGCGCGTCGGAGCGCCGCGTTGTCACTGATGGAGCCCGTCGCCACTCTTCTGGGCAGTTGCGGCCGGATGACCGCAAAACAGGCAAAAATTAGGGGCGACCATAGTGATAAACGGATCCGACACGGCGTGGCTGATGACCGCCACCGTCCTGGTGCTGCTGATGACGTTGCCGGCGCTGGCCCTGTTCTATGGCGGCCTGGTCCAGGCCAAGAATATTCTCTCCGTGCTGGTGCAATGCTGCGCGGTGGCCTGCGTCGCCTCGATCCTGTGGTTCGGTTGCGGCTATAGCCTGGCTTATTCCGGCACGGGCGACTGGCTGGGCGATCTGTCCGCGGCGTTCCTGCAAAATGGCGGCCGCAGCATGGTGCATGCCGGGACCAGTATTCCCGAAAGCGTCTATGTGATGTTCCAGATGACCTTCGCGATCATCACGCCGGCGTTGATCATCGGCGCCTATGTCGAACGCATCCGCTTCAGCGCGGTGTTGTGGATTTCCGCGCTCTGGCTTTTGATCGTCTATGTGCCGGTGGCGCATTGGGTCTGGGGCGGCGGCTGGCTGGCCAAGGCGGGCGTGATCGATTTCGCCGGCGGCATCGTCGTCCATGTCACCGCCGGCGTTTCCGCGCTGGTGATCGCCTGGACCTTGAAGCCGCGCATCGAATTTCCCAAATCGATCCGTCCGCCGCACGCGCCCTGGATGGTGATGGTGGGCGCCTCTCTTCTGTGGGTGGGATGGTTCGGCTTCAATGCGGGCAGCGCCGTCGCCGCCAATGCCGATGCCGGCATGGCAATGCTCACCACGCATCTGTCCGCCGCGGCCGCGACCTTGGTCTGGATGGCAATCGAATGGGTGTCGTTCGGCAAGCCCAGCCTGGTGGGCGCGGTGACGGGCACCATCGCGGGCCTGGCCACGATCACGCCGGCGGCCGGCAATGTCGGACCGATCGGCGCGGTGATCCTTGGCGCCGCCGCCAGTCTGGTCTGTTACGGCGCGGTGCATATCGTCAAACGGGTTCTGGTGGTGGATGACGCGCTGGACGTGCTGGGCGTCCATGGCGTGGGCGGCGCGCTGGGCACTTTGACGTTGCCGTTCCTGGCGGGACTGGGGGTTGGCGGCGCGGCGCTCCACCATTCGGTGGGCGCGCAATTCCTGGTGCAGGCCGAAGGCGTTGTGGCCGTGGCGGCATGGTCCGCCGTGGCAACCTTCGCAATCACCAAAATCGCCGGCCTGATCGTTGGCCTCAGGGTCGATCGCGATCATGAAATCCAAGGTCTGGATTTCGCATCGCATGGCGAAAGCGGATACCACACCAGCCGGTAAGGAGACCGGCGGCGGGCTATGTAACCGTCGGCGAAGGGGCGCGAATTGATCGGGGAATTCGGCTAAGATCGAAACCCCGAAAGGAACCGGCCATGAAACCTGCGTCCTTGCTTGCCGCCGCCGCCGTGCTGGCGCTCGCCGCGTCTGCCCGGGCGGACGATCTCGACGCCAAAATTCCCGCGCCGCTTCTGGATCCGGCCAGCACCACCACCAGCGAGACCGTGGTCCTGGCCGGGGGATGCTTCTGGGGCCAGCAGGCGGTGTTCGAGCATGTGAAAGGCGTCACCAAGGTGGTCGCCGGCTATTCCGGCGGCGCCAAGGAAACCGCCACCTATCCGCAGGTGATTACCGAGACCACCGGCCATGCCGAGGCGGTTCAGATCACTTTCGATCCCGGGCAGGTTTCGTTCGGCACTTTGCTGCAAGTCTATTTTTCCGTGGCGCATGATCCCACCCAGCTGAATTTCCAGGGCCCGGACCAGGGCACCAGCTATCGTTCGGAAATCTTCGCTGCCAGCCCGGCGCAGGAAAAGACGGCCCGCGCCTATATCGCCCAGCTGGGCGAGGCGCATATTTTCCGCGAGCCCATTGTCACCAAAGTGGGAACTCTCAAGGGCTTTTATGCCGCCGAGGCCTACCATCAGGACTATCTGATCCATAACCCCACCCAGCCCTATATCGTGATCAACGACCTGCCCAAGCTGGCGGCGCTGAAAAAGGTCTGGCCGGCGCTTTACCGCCCCGACCCGGTGCGTCTGGCCAGCCGCTAAAGCCTTAAAATGCTGTCATGAAAGGCGGGCGGAGCTTGGGCCGGCCATAACGGGAACGACCCACGCGGCGGTTTCCTTTGCCAAGACGATCTGCTAACTCGTGCCCCGGTTTTAAGGCGCGAATCCGCGAAGGGGCGGTTTTCGCTGGATTTTCCCCAAGGCGAGAGCATCGAGGCGAGAGTATCCATGACAAATCTGACCCAAAAGCTGGTCATCGGCGCCGCCACCCTGGTCGTCGGGCTTGTGCTCGGCTGGGCCGGGCGGGGCGTGATCGGCTACAACACCTCCACCCAATTCATGACCAGCTTCGACGCTTGGCGCGTGGCTTGTCCCGCGGCGGATCAAAAAGGCGTGAACTGCGAAATGATCCAGGACGTGGTGGACAATGAGAGCCACCAGGAACTGGTCCGCATCGCCATCGGCAAGCTGCCGGACGGCAAGCCGATCATGGACCTCACCATGCCGCTGGGCGTCTCGCTGGAGCATGATGTCGGCCTGGTGCTGGGCACCGAGCCGGTCCGCACCGTGAAATACCGCACCTGCCTGGCGCAGGGCTGCGTCGCCGATTTCCCCCTCGACGACAAGCTGCAGGCGTCGCTGAACGCGGGCAAGGATGGAAACATCCTGATCACCGGCCTGACCAGCGACAAGCCCATCGCGATCCCGCTGTCGCTCAAAGGTTATGGCGCCGCCCATCGCGTGTATGAGAATGGCGAAGCCAAGCGCAATTCCTGGTTCTGGAGAATGTGGTCATGAAGTTTTCGCATCTGTTGAGCGGACTGGCGCTGCTGGCGCTGGGTTCGGGCGCCGCGCTGGCGCAGCAGGCACAGGCTCCGGCCGCCCCGCCGGCCCCGCCGGAAGTCAAGCAGATCGGCGACTGGCAGGTCCGCTGCTTCCCGGTCCAGAGTCCGTCGCCTTGCGACATGTTCCAGCAGCAGGGTGACGAGCGCACCAAGCAGCGCATTCTGGCGCTGTCGATCGCTTTCGATCCGGCGGCCAACACGCATCTGATCCAGATCGTGGTGCCGCTGGGCATCTCCGTGGGACCGGGCGTGGTGATCCACACCAATACCTACACTTCGAAGGTCATGCCCTATCGCCGTTGCGACCGGGCCGGCTGCTATGTCGAGCGGCAGTTGGACAATGAGGTGATCGAGCAGCTTTCCCATGCCGGCGACAGCGCGATGGTGAAGATCGTGGCCGATGACGGCAAGAAATACGATCTGAAAGTGCCGCTGAACGGCTTCGCCGCGGCGCATGATTCCATGAGCGAGCAGGCCCGGCAAAAAGCCAAGCCGGTTCCCGCAGCCGCGCCGGCCAAGTGAACGGGCAATTTTGAATGCAAAAGCCGCCGGGCGACCGGCGGCTTTTTTGTTGGTGCCGAGAAACGCTAGGCGGGTTTGAAGGTCATTGCCACGCCGTTCATGCAATAGCGCAGGCCCGTGGGCTTGGGCCCGTCGGTGAAGACATGGCCCAGATGTCCGCCGCAGCGGTGGCAAAGGACTTCGGTGCGGATCATCATCTCGCTGGTGTCGGTGCGCGTGTCCACGGCGCCGGCAAGCGGCTTCCAGAAACTGGGCCAGCCGGTCTGGCTGTCATATTTGGTGTCGGACGAGAACAGCGCGGTATCGCAGCCGGCGCAGGCATAGGTGCCCTTCTTGTAAAGCATGTCCAGCGGGCTGGAATAAGGCATCTCGGTGCCCTGATGGCGCAGCACATTGTAGGCGGCGGGCGACAGGATTTTCTTCCATTCCGCATCGCTTTTGGTCACCGGATATGCGGCGAAGGCCGCCGGCGCGCCAAGGCATGCGCCCGCGCAACCCATCATCAGCAAACTCAGGAAAGACCGTCTCTGCATGTGCCGCTCCGGTACGCAATCATACGCAAAGTCATTCGCGGAAGGAGAGAAAAAGTTACGGGGAACCGCGATCCCCGACGGCCCGTTACCTCTTTGCTTTCCCTTCAGGAGGTTACGGAATGGACAAGGACAGGATCGAAGGCGCCGCCAATCAAGCCAAGGGCGCCATCAAGGAGGCGGCCGGAAAGGTGACGGGCGATGCCAAGCTCAAGGCGGAGGGTGCCGCCGACAAGGCCAAAGGCAAAATCCAGAATGCGGTCGGGGGCGCCAAGGACGCGCTGCGCGATGCCTCCCGGCACTAGAGTTCGTTTGGCGGAACGGCCCGGCTTTCATTCGAAAGCCGGGCTTTTTGTTGCCTGAACGGACAATCCCGGCTGGGCTGTCTTGCCGCGCGGCTCCGCGATATAAGAACGCTTCCACAGGCCCAAGGAAATCCCATGACCGGCTTTTTGAGATGGCTCCGCTCGATCATGGCGGCGGTTCTCAACGGCATCGCCAAATTCGCTTTTCTGTTGATCCTGATTTTTGCCGTGCTTGTGGTGATCGGGCTGGCTGAGGGCGACGGCCTGCCCAAGAACACGGTGCTCACGTTGGATCTGCGCGACTCGATCGCGGATTCGGCGGCGACCGGCCTTTCCTTCAGCGGCACCCAGCAGACCGTGATGAATCTGGTATTTGCGCTGGACAATGCCTCGCGCGATGCCCGCATCAAGGGCGTGGTGATGCGGCTGGGCAATGGCGCGCTTTCGCTGGCCGAAGCCGAAGAAATCTCGGCTGCCTTGCACCGCTTCCGCGATCACGGAAAATTCGTCATCGCCCAGGCGACCGGCTTTCTCACATCGGGGCTGGGCGATTATGTCGCCGCCGCCGCCGCCGATCAGATCTGGGTGCAGCCGCACAGCGATTTCAAGGTTTCGGGCGCTGCGGTCGGCGGCGTCTTCGTGAAAGGGCTGCTCGACAAGATCGATGCCGTGCCGCAGATGGCCAAGCGGGCGGAATATAAAAGCGCCGCCGACATGTACATGGAAAAATCCATGACCGATGCGGACAAGGAGCAGCTCACGGAAGTGACCAAATCGCTGCTCGACAATGCGGTGACGCATGTGGCGGCCGATCGCCGCCTGGATCCCGTGAAAGTGCGCGCGGCCTTTGACGAAAGCCCGCAATTTGCGGAAGACGCCAAGGCCAAGGGCCTGATCGACCGTATCGGCTATGACGACGACGCATTGGGCGCGGGGCTTGGCCGCGCCGGCGCGGGCGCCAAGCCATACAAGATCACCGACTATATCAAGGCGCAGGATTTCGGCACCGCCTATGGCGCCAATCTCGCGGTGATCGAGGCGGCGGGCGAAATCGTCGACGGCACCGCCAAGGGCGATATCTTCAACACCAGCGCCGGCATCGCCAGCGACGATCTGTCGGAAGCGATCCGCCAGGCGGCGCGCGCGCCCGGCATCAAGGCGATCGTGCTGCGGGTGGATTCGCCCGGTGGTTCGGTGACCGCGTCGGACCAGATCCTGGACGCGGTGAAAAAGGCGCAGGCCAAGGGCAAGCCAGTGGTGGTGAGCATGGGCGGCCTGGGCGCGTCGGGCGGCTATTACATCTCCGCCAGCGCCAACAAGATCGTGGCCCAGCCCGGAACGCTGACGGGGTCCATTGGCGTGCTGACCGGCAAGGTGTCGCTTGGCAAGTCATTCAATCTGGTGGGCGCGGAGCTGGACGAGGTCGCGTCGGGCAAGAACACCATGATGGATTCCATGACCCAGCCTTACACGCCCGAACAATGGGCCTTGCTGAATCATCAGGCGGACGTGATCTACGACGATTTCCTGCACAAGGTGGCGGCGGGCCGGAAATTGCCGTTCGAGCAGGTCCAGGCGGCGGCCAAGGGCCGGGTCTGGACCGGCGCCGATGCCAAGGCGCGGGGATTGGTGGATGGGTTGGGCGGTTTCTGGACCGCGGCGGACATGGCGGCCGAGCTGGGCGGGATCGCCAAAGGCCAAGTTGCGATCAAGATCTATCCGAGGCGGCGGGGACTGGTGGAAAGTCTCGGCAACCTGATGGGTCGCAGCCAGGCCAGTCTCAAGGCTTTGGAAGGCCTTCAGACGCTGATGGCGCTGCCTGGGCTTCAAAATCTCCTGGGGACGCTGGCGCGAACCCCGCGGGGAGCGGTGGAACTTAGGGCGCCCAATCTCTCCCAAAACATTCCCTAACGGAAGGATAAAGGCTTTCTGTTCCAGGGCCCCGGACATATAATTTCTCGTAAGATTCGCAGGGTGGCGCCCCTTCACCAAACCTGCGAAATTGCGACGGTCGCGTTCTGGGGGCAGGACGCCCCGAAATTTGGAGATCAGTCATTCCTGCAAAACCGCAAAACGAGGCCATGCCCGTTCGCGACATGAGTTTTGAATCCGCCTTGAAGGAGCTTGAAACCATTGTCGCGCGCCTGGAGCAGGGGGAGGTCGACCTCGAAGACTCCATCGCGCTTTATGAGCGCGGCCAGGCGTTGAAGAGCCATTGCGAGGCCAAGCTCAAATCGGCGGAAAGCCGGCTGGAAAAGATCGTCCAGGGGGCGGGGGGGCCGGCCGTGGGCGAAAGGCTGGACGTGGCATGACCTTGATTTCCGACGCCATACATTCGATTTGTCATGGTCGCGCATCCCACGGGCGGGTTGTGCGATCCGTCACCTGCCCCAATCCGGTTGCGCCATGAGCTTACCCACCAAGACCCCGCTTCTCGATCAGGTCGATATTCCGGCCGATCTGCGCAAGCTGCCCAAAAGCGCGTTGCGCCAATTCGCCGACGAGTTGCGCACCGACCTGATCGACATCGTGTCGGTCACCGGTGGACATTTCGGTGCCGGCCTGGGCGTGGTCGAGCTGACGGTGGCGCTGCATTATGTTTTCAACACGCCGGCGGATCGCCTGATCTGGGACGTGGGCCACCAGGCCTATCCCCACAAGATCATCACCGGACGCCGCTCGCGCATGCGCAGCCTGCGCCAGGGCGGCGGCCTGTCGGGTTTCACCAAGCGGGTGGAAAGCGAATATGACCCGTTCGGCGCGGCCCATTCCTCGACCTCGATTTCGGCGGGCCTGGGCATGGCGGCGGCGCGCGACCTGAAGGGCGAGCACAACAATGTCATCGCGGTGATCGGCGACGGTTCGATGAGCGCGGGCATGGCCTATGAGGCGATGAACAATGCCGGCGCCAACAAGAACCGGCTGATCGTCATCCTCAACGACAACGACATGTCGATCGCCCCGCCAGTTGGCGCGATGAGCGCCTATCTGGCGCGCCTGGTGTCGAGCCGGCCCTATACGGGCCTGCGCAATTTCGGCAAGCGCATGGCCAAGCGCCTGTTGCCCCGCTTCCTGTTCAACGTGGCGCGCCGCACCGAGGAATATGCCCGCGGCATGGCGATGGGCGGCACCCTGTTCGAGGAGATGGGCTTCTTCTATGTCGGTCCCATCGACGGGCACAATCTGGATCATCTGATCCCGGTCCTGGAAAATGTGCGCGATACCATGACCGGCCCTGTGCTGATCCATGTCGTGACCAAGAAGGGCCATGGCTATGCCCCCGCCGAAGCCAGCGCGGACAAATATCATGCCGTGTCGAAATTCACCGTTCTCACCGGCGAGCAGAAGAAGACCGTCGCCAAGGCGCCCACCTTCCAGAAGGTGTTCGGTGAGAGCTTGATCGCCGAAGCCAAGAAGGACGAGCGCATCGTGGCGATCACCGCCGCCATGCCGTCGGGTACCGGCGTGGATCTGTTCGAAAAAGCGTTCCCCGAACGCAGCTTCGATGTCGGCATCGCCGAGCAGCATGCGGTGACGTTTGCCGCGGGCCTCGCCTCCGAAGGCATGAAGCCTTTCTGCGCCATCTATTCGACCTTCCTGCAGCGCGCCTATGACCAGGTGGTGCATGACGTGGCGATCCAGTCGCTGCCCGTGCGCTTCGCCATGGACCGCGCCGGCCTGGTGGGCGCGGACGGCGCCACCCATGCGGGCTCGTTCGATATCGCCTATCTCGCCACCTTGCCCAATTTCGTGGTCATGGCGGCGGCGGACGAGGCGGAGCTGACCCATATGGTCGCCACCGCCGTGCAGATCAACGACAAGCCCAGCGCCATCCGCTATCCGCGCGGCGAGGGCACGGGCATCGCCCGCCCCGCCGAAGGCGTGCCGCTGCCCATCGGCAAGGGCCGCATGATCCGCGAAGGCTCGTCCATCGCCATTCTGTCCTTCGGCGCGCGCCTCCAGGAAGTCCTGCTGGCGGCGGAGAAGCTGTCGGCCTATGGCCTGTCGCCCACCATCGCCGATGCGCGCTTCGCCAAGCCGCTGGACACCGACCTGATCACCAAACTGGCGCGCGAGCATGAAGTGTTGATCACCATCGAGGAAGGCGCTGCGGGCGGCTTCGGCAGCCATGTGATGCAGTTCCTGGCCTGGGAAGGCCTGCTCGACAAAGGGCTCAAGATGCGCCCCATGGTCTTGCCGGACATCTTCCAGGATCACGACACGCCGGAACGGCAATATGCCCAGGCGGGCCTGGATGCTGACGGCATCGTCAAGGTCGCTTTGTCGGCATTGGGACGGTCTAACGAAGTGCCCGCAGCCGTGGGCAGGATCGCCTAGGGCGCGGTTCTTTTCATCCCTGGCGTTGTCGCATGTGCTCACGGGCTATCGCCCGCTCTGCGCGATGCTCCTCGCCAGGAATGAAAATCCCTCGCGCCTCAAAAGTGTGGTTCATGCGAGCCGACGTCTTTCTGGTCGAGAACGGATTTGCCAAGAGCCGTAGCGAGGCGCGGGACGCCATCCGCGCTGGCTTGGTGCGTGCGGCTGGCGCGGTCATCACCAAGCCGTCTCAGACGATGCCGGCGGGCGCCGCGATCGAATATGAAAAGCCACATCCCTTCGTGTCGCGGGGCGGGATCAAGCTTGTAGCTGCGCTGGATCATTTCGGGCTTTCACCGGAAGGACGGTCCTGTCTCGATCTCGGCGCATCCACCGGCGGGTTCACCCAGCTTCTGCTTCAGCGCGGCGCAGCTCGGATCTATGCCGTCGATGTGGGGCATGGCCAGATGCATGCGGAATTGGCGCGCGATCCGCGCATCATCATTCGCGACGGCACGAATGCCCGAGAACTCGATCCAGTGCATTTTCCAGATGCCGTCACGGCGCTGACCGCCGATCTCAGTTTCATCAGCCTGAAACTGGCGCTGCCGCCCGCTTTATCCCTGGCATCGCCAGGAGCCTGGGCGGTTCTGCTGGTCAAGCCGCAATTCGAAGTGGGGCGCGGTGCCATTGGCAAGGGCGGGATCGTGCG
>JAFECO010000692.1 GCA_018242085.1 Pseudomonadota bacterium | reverse complement strand
CTCGGCGGGCGTACGGCTCTCCGAAGCCAGCGCTGCTTCGATAAAACGAAAGCGCCGGGTGAATTTGGCATTGGCAGCCCGAAGCGCGGCCTCGGGGTCGACTTTCAGGTGGCGGGCCAGATTGGCGACCACGAACAACAGGTCGCCGATCTCTTCGTGGCGCTCGGCCGGATCGGACCCCGCGTCCACCACTTCCTGGGCTTCCTCGGCGATTTTTTCGACCACTTTGGCGGCATTATCCCAGTCAAATCCAACGCTTGCGGCGCGTCGTTGAAGTTTTTCCGCACGCAGCAATGCGGGCAGGGCGTTTGGCACATCGTCCAGGATGCCGGTCTGGGCCTTGGCTTGGCGCTCGCGGGCCTTGATTTCCTCCCAGGCCAGTTTCTGGCTGTGGGAGTCAGCCTGGGCTTCGGCGCCGCCAAACACATGGGGATGGCGGCGGATCATCTTGCCGGTAATGGCGGCGACCACATCGCCGAAATCGAAAAGTCCGGCTTCCTCGGCCATCCGGGCGTGAAAAACCACTTGAAGCAGCAGATCGCCCAGTTCGTCGGGCAAGGCCTTGTAGTCGCGGTCCTCGATGCTGGCGGCGACTTCATAGGCTTCTTCGACCGTGTATGGCGCGATGGTCTGAAAGCTCTGAGCGCGATCCCAGGGACAGCCGTCCGGGCCGCGCAGCGCGCGCATGATCGCCAGCAGATCGGCAATGTCGCGGCTGGGGCCGGTGGGATTCGTCATGGCGGAATTGGACGGGGCGGGCGCCAGGGCCGCAAGCCGCATTTGCGCGCACGGCCATCCAGCATCAAATTATCGTATAAGTAATATTATGTAAAATATTTGAGAGATAAACCGGGATGCCGGCTAAAACAGCACGGAACGAAGCTTGTAGAGCATCACGACAGCCCGCCCGCCGGACCAGTAAAGATCATAGTCCGCCAGGACCAAGGCGATTCCATAAAGCCACGCCAGAGGAATTTCCTTGGCGCGGACATTGCGCGCGATGCCCTCCGCCAGCGGCCCGGTTACCGGTCCGAGCAGCAGCCAAGGCAAGAGACCTTTGAAATAGGATTTTGCTGTCACGTGTCCACCATGCCGAACGCTGACGCCGCGGCCAAGGCAAATTCGTCCCCGCTTTGCACCA
This sequence comes from Pseudomonadota bacterium, assembly GCA_018242085.1. Classification (GTDB taxonomy): domain Bacteria; phylum Pseudomonadota; class Alphaproteobacteria; order Micropepsales; family Micropepsaceae; genus Rhizomicrobium. The sequence continues at coordinate 17,587 of JAFECO010000692.1, read as the reverse complement.
ACTGGCTTTATCGTTAATTGGCTTGCGGGCCGAGACGCCCGCCAGCCTGGCTGATATAGGACGCGCCGGCTCTGGATGGTGCAGCGATGAAAAAATTACCCGGCGATAACGCCGCCGAGGCGAAGCCGGCGGACGCGCCCAAACCGTCTCAGGCAAAACCCAGGCCCGCTCCCGGTTTTCCGCTGACCAAGGCCGAGCGTGCCCAACGCATGCGGATCGACAAGACAGTCATCAAGCGGATGCGCAAGCGCTGAATTGTTAGCGCGGTTTGCGGGCGCTGATCGCCCACATGCGGCCCGCCATGCGGTTCACGTCGATTTTGAAGCCCAGCGCTTCGAGCTGGCGGACAATCTCATCCGATGACACGCGCAGCTTGCGATAGCTGCTCTTGCGCATGGTCCAGCCGTCTTTGGTGCGCGCATGAATCAAATCATGCACCAGCACCGTTTCAGGCTCATATTCCAGGAAGCAAACCATCACCCGGTCGGCATCGCTCTGGACGGGAATGAAACGGTCGAGGCCGGTCAGCGCCTGGGACATGTCGCGGAATGTGAGGACCAGCCGGCCGCCAGGCGCCAAGGCCGAGGATGCGCTGGTCAGAATGCCGGAAAGATCCCGATGAGACTCCAGATGAGTCAAGGCATCGCCCATGCAGACAATGGCGTCGACGCTGCCGGGCCGGACGTGATCGGCGAAACGGCACATATCGGCCAGCAGCGGCTCGATCGGCCGCGCGCCTTTTTGTACCTCAAGCTCGTCCAGAAGCGTTTTGCTGGTGTCGATGGCAATCACGCGGCCATAGCCCAGATCGGCCAGCGCTGCGGATTGGTAGCCGGGCCCCGCGCCCAAATCGATGGCGGTGCCGTGCCGGCCGGGCGCCAGACCGAGTTCTTCGAGCAGCGCTTTCTGTTCGGCGGCTTTCTGCTCGAACGGAACGCCCACCATCCAGCTGTAATGCTCGGCCAGCAATTCGTCGTAGTGGCGGATCGCGTCATTCATGATGGATGTTCCAGGATGTTCAGGCGCGCTTCTTCTCGATCAGGGTGCGGATGCGGTCCCAGATCTCGGCGCATTTGATGTCTTCGGTGGCGAATTTCTCCGAATCCATGCCATGCATGTGCATGGCCGACGACGCCCGTTCGGCCGCCAGGCTCAGCGCCTCATAGAGGCGGATCAGTTCCTTGGATTCGTCGAGATTGAGGGTCGTCATGCCGGGACTATAGCATGGACCGGGCGTTCAGCGCGCCCCCTCCTGCCCGGCCGGCACCCGCGTCACCACGAAATTCTTCAGCTGTTCGCGGGCCGGGGTGAATTCCGGCGCGATTTCCGAGGCCTTCTTGAAGTCGTAATAGGATTGGGTGATCCGGCCCAGGAAGAATTCCGCGACGCCGCGATTGTAATAGCCGACATGCTCATAGGTCTGTCCCAGGCCGATGCCCTTGTCGATATCCGCCATCGCTTCGTCATAGCGCTTGAGCTTGATCAGCGCCGCGCCGCGATCGACATAGCCATCGCCCAGCCCCGGATCGAGCGACAGTCCGGAGTTATAATCCGCCATCGCATCGTCGATCTGGCCCAGCGCGACTTTCATCACGGCACGGTTGACATAGGTGCCGGCACGAGCGCGCGTGCTCAGCATCTCTTCCGTCAAAGCCATGTTGCAGATTGCGATCCCGCCGCGGGGATCGACGCCGGATTTTGCGGCGATGAAACAGTCATACGCCATGCCGGCGCCCACCACTGTGACCAGGGCATGGGCGGGCGCCGTCAGGAGCAGGAGGCCGGCGCAGCCAAAGACCGCGCCGCGCCGGATCATTGCGTCTCGGTTCCCTTGGGAACCACTTTGAAACGTTCCAACTGGCGCCGGGCCGGGCCGTAATCCGGCTTGATTTTCAAGGCCTGGCGATAATCGCGATAGGCCTGGGCATAATGGCCGGCATCGTCCGCGATCATGGCGCGGCTGTAATAGGCCACTTGCAGGTTGGTGGCGCCCAGCGCAATGCCTTGATTGATCGCGGCCATCGCTTCGGCGGGACGTTTCTCGGCCACCAGCACCAGCGCCTGATTGAGATAGGCGTCGCCCAGCGTGGGATTATATTCAAGCGCGTTGCTGAAATCGTTCAGCGCGCCGCTATGGTCGCCCATGTCGTAACGGATGATGCCGCGATTGACGAAGGTCTCGGCACGATAATTCATCATGGGATCGAGCACGGCGGTGTTGCAATGCTCCAATCCGTATTTGAGATCGGAGCCCGCGAGCGCGGTGTTGTAACACTGCAGCGCCGGATCGGTGCTGTAGATCATGGTCAGATTATCCATCGGCTTATCGGGCATGCTTCCCCCCAATTGAGGGGCGGCGATTGCCGAAGGCGCGGCCATGGCGGAAACGAGCAATGCGCCAAGTAGAGCAAGACGCTTCATCACAAACCTCCCTGGTACCGGTTCAATACAACCCGAAGTATAGCATGGTTCGGTGTAATGGGCGTAAACTTTATTGCGCCGGAAGGGTCAGGCGCATGCCGTCAAAGGCCGGTTCGATGCCCGCCGGAAGCTCCCGGCGCAAGGTTTCATAATCCATGTCGAGATGCATGTTGGTCAGGATGGCCGTTTTGGGACGCACCCGCGCGATCCATTCCAGGCTTTTGGCCAGGTGCGCGTGGCTGGGATGCGGTGTTCGCCGCAGTGCATCCACGATCCAGCACTCCACGCCTTGCAGTGCGGCAAAGGCTGCTTCGTCCAGCCCGTCCACATCGCTGGAATAAGCGAAGGGGCCAAAGCGGAAGCCCAGGCTGCGAATCTGGCCATGTCCCTGCCCGAACGCCAGGATCGGCAGCGAGCCGCCAGGCCCGGCGATCACGAAGGGCTTGAATGGCTCGTGAATCTCATGGGCATTGAGGATGGGCGGATAATCGCTTCCCGGTGGCTGGGTGAAGCAATAGCCGAATTTGGCCATCAGGCTTTTCCAGCCTTGCCGGTCGCTCCACACATCGATGCGGCTTCCGGTGATCAAGGTGATGGCGCGAAGATCGTCCATGCCATGGGTCTGGTCGGCATGATCGTGGGTGATCAGAACCCCATCCAAGCGGGATACATGCGCGCTCAGAAGCTGCTCGCGCAGATCGGGCGACGTATCCACCAGAACGCGGGTTTCGCCGGAATCCGATTTGCGCCGGACCAGGATCGAGCAGCGGCGTCGGCGGTTCTTGGGATTGGCGGGATCGCAGTCGCCCCAATTGCCGGCACCATTGGGACCACCCAGGCGCGGTACCCCGCCGGACGAGCCGCAGCCCAGGATATCCACTTCGATCGTCTCGGCGCTCATCCGGGACGTTTCACTTTGCGAAACAGGCGGAAGAAATTGTCGGTGGTGGCGGCGGCCAATTCTGCCTCGCTGACGCCCTTGAGTTCCGCCAGCATCTTGGCGGTATGCACCACAAAGGCCGGTTCGTTGGTCTTTCCGCGATGGGGCACCGGCGCCAGGAATGGCGCATCGGTTTCGACCAGAAGCCGGTCCAGCGGCACGGTCTTGATCACGTCGCGCAAAGCCTGGGAGTTCTTGAAGGTGGCGATCCCGGAAACCGAGATCATCAGACCCAAGGCGAGCGAGGCATCCGCCAGGCGTTGCGTGCCGGTGAAGCAATGGATCAGGCCGGTAAAAGAACCCTTCGCCATTTCCTCTTCCAGCACCGCGATGGTGTCGTCATCGGCATCGCGGGTATGGACGATCAAAGGCAATCCGGTCTCGCGCGCCGCGGCGATATGGGCGCGGAAATTGGCGATCTGGGGTGCGCGGGGCGAATGTTCGTAATAATAATCGAGCCCGGTCTCGCCGATCCCCACCACTTTGGGATGAGCGGTTTCGGCCAAGAGCGGTCCCGCATCGGTGAGCAACTCCTTATCCGCTTCGTGTGGATGCACCCCCACGCTGCACCAGACATCGGGAAATTTTTCCGCCACGGCACGCACGCCGGGAAAACGCTTGAGCTCCGTTCCGATGCTGAGACAGGTGCCGACCCCTGCCGCGCGGGCGCGCGCCACCACGCCTTCCACCTCGCCCGCATAGTCGGGAAAATCCAGATGGCAATGACTGTCGACCAGCATCGTTACAAAGGCTCCGCCCGTCTTGCCGTGGCGGCCATGTCCCGCGCCGCGCTGAGAATGGTCTGCCGCGGTTCCAGATTGAGGCCGCGGGTGCGCGCGAAATTGTCTTCCAGGCGCGCGAGCAGCGCCGTCCAGCGTTCCAGATGGGCGCCGGATATGCGGGCCTTGGCGCGGATGCGCGCCGCCAGCGTTTCGATGAGGAAATCGCCAAAGCGCGCCACCCCATCCTTCATCCGCCAGAGCTTGTCGCCCAGCGCCAGAAGCGCGATCATATCCGGGCTTGCCGCATTCTCGATCAGCCGGTCCGCTTCCGCCGCCAGCTCGCCGCCCTCACCGCTCGCCAGGGTGAGCGCGGCGCCGATGCTGCCGCCGGCAAGACGCGCCAGGGCCGCGCGCTCATTCGCATCCGCTTCGGGAAGATAGGTCTTCAAGGCATCGGCAACCGTCGCATCGTCCAGCGGCCGCAGATCCAGCCGTTGGCACCTGGAGCGGATCGTGGGCAGCAATTGTCCCGGACGATTGGCCAATAGGATCAGCATGGCGCGGCTGGGCGGCTCTTCCAGCAGTTTGAGCAGCGCATTGGCCGCGTTGGTGTTCATGTCGTCGGCGGTATCGACAATGGCGACACGCCAGCCGCCGGCGCCCGATGTCATGCCGAAAAATCCGGCCAGCCGCCGCACTTCGCCGACGGACAATTCCGTCATCAACTTGCCGGTCTTCTCGTTGATGCCGCGCTTCAAAACCAGCAATCCCGGATGGGAACCGGCCGTCACTTGCAGGGCGCTGGGATCATTGGCGGGAACCGACAGGTCTTCGGCGCCGGTATCGCGGGCGCCATACGCCAGAAGATAGCGGGCGATGCGATAGGCGAACGTCGCCTTGCCGATGCCCGGCGGGCCGGAGATCAGCCAGCCCTGGGGCGGCTTGCCGCCGCGGATGGCGCGGGCGGCACGCGATAGCGCCACTTCTTGCCCGATCAGATACGGCGTCTCGCGCGGATGGGGAAAACCCTCAATGCGGTCGCTTTCATCCGGTTCGCTGATGCGGGCACGTTTGGCCATGGGGGACTATAGCCCAAAACGGCGTGCCACCGCCGACCAGATCGCGGACGCCACCGTGTCTTCATCCGTGGCCGCATCGATGATGGCGCAGCGGTCGGGGTTGCGCCGGGCGATGTCGAGAAAAGCCTGGCGCAGCCTTTCGTGAAAATCGCGGTCGAAATTCTCGAAGCGGGATTCGGCGTTGCCGCGCGCCCCGGCCCGCTTCAGTCCGGCTTCCACATCGATATCGAGCATCAACGTGAAGTCCGGCTTGAAATCGTCCAGCACCACCGAGTCGATGCGCCGGATGGTTTCCCGCGCCAGGCCACGGCCGGCGCCTTGATAGGCGTAAGTGGAATCCGTGAAGCGGTCGCAGATCACCCATTTTTCCGCCAGCAAGGCCGGGCCGATGGTTCGTCCCACATGATCGGCGCGGGCGGCATAGACCAGGAGCGTTTCCGTCAAGGCATCCCAGCGTCCCGGCGCGCCATTCACCAGCAGGGCGCGGATTTCCTCGGCGCCGGGCGAGCCGCCCGGCTCGCGGGTGGTGATGACGTCGATCTTCCTGGCCTGCAAGGAAGCGGCCAAGCGCTTGACCTGGGTGGACTTGCCGCTCCCCTCGCCGCCTTCCAGGGTGATGAAGCGCCCTGTCATGTGCCTTGTCAGTGCTTTCCGAAATAGCGGTTCCAGAGTCGCACGAAAATATTGGCGCGCTCGACAGGCTCGGCAGCATAGACCGGCACCGTCATGGACGGGAAATCGGGCGCGGTGACCGTCATAGTGCCGACCCGCTGGCCTTGGGCCACCGGCGCGGTGAGATTGGGGTCTGTCTTGACCTCGGCCTTGAGCTTGTTCTGGGATTCCAGCTGCATTGTCGCCACCACGGCATTCTTGGGCGTCACCGCCACGCTGGGTGCCTTGCCCTCTTTGACGGCGGCCTGCCCCACCACCTTGCCGGCGGCGGCGATGGTGAAGGGACGGAATTCCCGGAATGCCAGATCCATCAACCGCCCGGCTTCCTCGGCGCGTTTGATGTTCGGGAAATAGTCATTGTTGTATTGGGGATAGCGCAATCCATTCAGAACCAGAATGAAGCGCACATCACCGCGTTTGGCGGAGATGGTGATGCCGTAACCCGACGCATCGATATGACCGGTCTTGAGGCCATCCGCGCCCGGCAAGGAACCCAGCACCAGATCCCGGTTGGGCTGGGTGATGTTGTGCCAGGTGAACTCCTTCTCGGAGAAATAGTGATAATAGTCGGCATAGTCGCGGATCAGGTGGCGGGCCAGTTTGGCCAGATCCATCGCGCTCATCATCTGGCCCGGAGGGTCGGGCAATCCGTCCGGATTGACGAAATGGGATTGGGCAAGCCCGATCTCCTTCGCCCGCTTGTTCATCATGTCGGCGAAGCCTTCGACCGTGCCGCCCAGGCCTTCGGCCACCACCACACAGGCATCATTGCCGGAATCGATGATGATGCCCCGGATCAGGGCTTCGACCGGGATGCGGGAATTCAGCTCCACGAACATTTTGGAGCCCTGGGTGCGCCAGGCGCGTTCCGACACGGGCAATGTGTCGGTGAGCTTGAGCCGCCCGTCCTTGAGGCGCTGGAACAGAAGCTCCAGGGTCATCAGCTTGGACATCGATGCGGGCGGCATCGGTGTCATGCCTTCCTTCTGCCACAGCACCTGCCCGGTGGCCGCGTCCATCAGCAAGGCATGTTCCGCATTGGTGTCCAGGGCCGCCTGCGCCGGAAGCGCCGCCAGGGCCAACAAGGACAGAGAGGTCAGGAAAAGGCGGCGCATGCGTTTACTCCGATGGCATTTCATTGATCGACCACGATATGGGCGTCGTTGCTGCCCGCCCCGGTGATCCGGGACAAGGCGGCATCGGCATCCTCGATCGAGTTGAGCGGGCCGGTCCGCACCCTATAGAGCGTCTGTCCGTTCCGTTGAAGCGTCGAAATCCGCAAATCGCCGCCCAGCTTGGAAAGCAAGGTCTTGGCATTGTCGAGCTTAGAGAAGGCGCCGACCTGCACATAGAGATGGGTGGCGGCGGAAACCGGCTCTTGGACCACCTGCTCGCTGGGTTGATTGGCCGCGACTTGCACGGGCGGAAGCGGGACCGGCGTCGGCAGCACGCTTTGCTTGACAGGCGGCGAAACCGGCGCGCCCGGCACAGCGCCCAATGCGGATGTATCCACCTTGGCGGCGGGCACGGCGGGCAAGGCCGACGCGATTTCCGGCGGCGTGACGGCGGGCGGCGGGCCGCCCCCTTCCATGTCTGCGCGGCCCAGATAGGTCACGCGCACCTTGGCGGTGCCGGTCTGGACCACATCCAGGAGTTCCGCGGCACGGCGTGACAGATCGATGATGCGCCCGCGCGCGTAAGGGCCCCGGTCGTTCACTCGCACGATGATGGATTTGCCATTGTCCAGATTGGTGACCCGGACATTGACCGGCATCGGCAAAGTGCGGTGCGCCGCGGTCAAGGCATTTCCGTCATAGGTTTCCCCGTTGGCGGTCGATTTGCCGTAGAAGGTGGGGCCATACCAGGACGCGATGCCGGTTTCGTCGTAATCGGGCTGCTCGTGCGGATAATACCAGACATTGTCGATCTGATAGGGATTGCCGACTTTATAGACCCCGGCGCTGCGCGGAACCGTGACGGCATTGTTTTGCGGTGGGGGCGCGACATGCGTGGTGCCACAGCCTGCCGCCACCAGGGCCAAGCCGGAAATTGCAAGAAATCGCAGCGCGCGCATCAGGTCGAATCAACCATGGGGACTTTGGGACGCTAAAGGATGCTTTCCATCGGTGCAAAGTCCGAACCGCCATTTGCCTCCATTGTTGCAAGGGCTTAATCGGATTCGGGCATGGCTTTTCACGCTGGCCCAAGGATCGGCGGGGCTGCGGTTTCCTCTCTCATTGCCGTTTTTCGGCCTTTTTGCCCGCGCCCAATTCCGCATGCGCGTTGTGCCGGAAGTTGTTCCGGTGCGTTCAGGCTTGGAAGGTTATTTGGAAAGGACGGCGGTCATGAATAAGCGCCTGATAGGACTTTTTCTGGCGGCGGTCATCGCAACACCGCTTTCGATGCCGGCACCCGCGTTTGCGCAGCGCGGGCACGATTACCGCTGGAACGGCGACCGCAGCGGCGATTGGGATCCGTCGCGGCATTATCATGCCGGACGCTATAGGGAACGGCGGCTGGGCCGCGACGACCGCATCTATCGCGGCGGCGACGGCCGCTATTATTGCCGGCGCAGTGACGGCACCACGGGGCTGGTGGTGGGCGCCATTGCCGGCGGCATCCTCGGTAACGCGATCGGCGGCAATACGCTGGGAACATTGCTGGGCGCGGGCGGCGGCGCCTTGCTGGGGCAGTCGATCGACCGCGGCAATGTCCGGTGCCGTTGATCGCCGTTGGCGGATGGGGTGAGATTCGAACTCACGGTGACGTTTCCGCCACGCCGGTTTTCAAGACCGGAGCCTTAAACCGCTCGGCCACCCATCCCGCCTGACAGACCCATTACTGAGGCCTGTCCGCTTATGCAAGGCGATGCGCGGCAATGACACTGAGAAACAGTGTGCCGAAATCCCGGAGCTTGGCGGCGCCCACCCCGTTAACTTCGGCAAAAGCGTCCAGGTCGTGAGGGCGGCGCAGGACCATGTCGGCCAGTGTCCTGTCGGAGAAGATCACATAGGCCGGCACCTGGCGTTCCTTTGCCAGACGCAGGCGCAGGCTTTTCAAGGCATCCAGCAATTGCGGGTCGGCATCCTCTCCATTTTCAGAAGGTGTGATGCGTCCTTTGCGGCGCGCCGTCGGCCGTTCCATCCGATACTGGAAGCCGATGGTGCCCAAGGCCAATTGATCGCCCTTCTCGGCAATGGAAAGGCCGCCATGGCCGACAATATCCAAAGTCAGGAAACCGCCCGCCACCAGCTGGCGGATCAGCGACAGCCACTCTTCTTTTCGGCGGGCCTTTCCGGTTCCGAAACTGGCAAGCCGGTCATGGCCCTTGTCGACGATCTTCTGCGTCCCCTGCCCGCGCAGGATATCGACGATATGCGCCGGACCGAAGCGTTCGCCCGATTGCCGGATCGCCGCGAAAATGATCCTGGCGTCCGCCGCGCCGTCCACACGCGGCGCGGAATCGAGGCAATTGTCGCAGTTTCCGCACGGCTGCGCGTCTTCGCCGAAATAATTCAGCAGGATCTGGCGGCGGCAATCCGCGGTTTCGCAATAGCCGATCAAGGTTCCCAGCCGGCCATGGGCGCGCCGCTTATGCTCCACCGAAGATTCTTCGTCTTCGATGAACATCCGGCGCATGCGGATATCGGCCAGGCCGAACAGCATATGCGCTTCAGCGGGGCGTCCGTCGCGGCCCGCGCGCCCGATCTCCTGGTAATAGGCTTCCAGATTGCCGGGCAGATCGGTGTGGAAGACGTAAGCGACGTCGGGCTTGTCGATCCCCATGCCGAACGCGATGGTCGCCACCATCACCAGTCCGGCCTCGGTCATGAAGCTGTTCTGATTGGCGTCACGCGCCTCCTTCGTCATGCCCGCATGATAGGGCAAGGCCCGCACGCCCTGCTCGGCAAGAAAAGCGGCCGTCTCCTCGGTCTTCTTCCGCGACAGGCAATAAACGATGCCGCTCTTGCCCGGATGGCGTTTCACAAAATCCAAGAGCTGCCGCTTGCCGTCCTGGCGCGCCGAAACGCCGAGCTTGATGTTGGGGCGGTCGAAACCCAGCACCAGGGTCTCAACCTTTCCGGCGAAGATCTGCCGGGCAATATCCATGCGGGTGGATTCATCCGCCGTCGCGGTCAGGGCGATAATCGGCACCGACGGGAACAGATCGCGCAGCCGCGCCAGGCCTTCATATTCGGGCCGGAACGCTGGCCCCCATTGGGAAATGCAATGGGCCTCGTCGATGGCGATCAGGCGGATGTCGAGGCGCCCCAATGCCTCCAGCATCCGTCCGGTCATCAGCCGTTCCGGCGCGAGGTAAAGCAGCCGGGTTTCCCCGGTCGCGACCCGGCGCCAGGCCGCGACATTGGCGGTCCGGTCAAAGGAGGAATTGATGGTATCGGCCGTCACGCCGGCAAGCCGGAGCGCCGCGACCTGGTCCTGCATCAGGGCGACCAAAGGCGAAACCACCAAGGTGAGCCCGCCCATCACCAGGGCGGGAATTTGATAGCAAAGGGATTTTCCCGCACCGGTCGGCATCACGCTGAGGACATGGCGGCCGGCCAGCACGGCTTCGATGGCGGCGGTTTGGCCGGGCCTGAAATCGTCGAAGCCGAATATGTCCTTCAGGACGCGACGTTTGGGGTCGCCGGATAGTGTGACGGCCGGATTTTGCATGAAGTATTTCTGGCCGCCGCCGTGCGATTCGATGGACGCCATCTTGCACGCAATTGCCGGTCGGAACGAATAGACCTCAGAACGAATAGACCAAAGTGAGCCGCGTCAGCGTGTCGGTCTTGTCCAGCGCCAGGGGTGGATTGGTTTCATACTGAACGTGATAGGAGGCCCGCGCCGACAAGGCGCCGATCAGGTTCGCGGTCAGCCCCGTGTCCGAGGTCAGTGTGCTGTCATGGCTCTGGCCGTAATAGGAAACGATCTGGGTGAACACCAGGTTGGGAAGTATCTTCCACATGTAATTCGCCGATGCGCGGCCCGCGAACTCATTTTCCGAGCGGCCCAGAATATAGTCGGTCTGACGAAGCGCGGGACCCGCTTCCACGGAAAACGTGACCCGCGGCCCTTTGAGGATCGCATATCCCAGACCGATGGATTCGCTTAACCGGCTGTCGAAGCCGGAAAAGCGGTCGGATTCCCAGCTCAGCAGGCCCAGGGCATAAGCTCTGTCGTTGTATTTGTAATGCCCGCTATAGCTGGCAAAGTAGCGGCCCTTGCTTTCGGAGCCATTGTCGCGCTGGTAATCCGCCGTCGCATTGAAGGCATGATCCCAATACAAACCGTTCCGCGAAAAATTCAGGCCCAGCGCCAAAGTGGTGCTGCGGGTATTGCCGCTGGAATTGGACGCGCCGACTTCGCCCTGCCCCGTCCAGCCATCGAAGAAGCGGCGCCGCAGCAATTCGGCACGGTGCCGCGCTTCGGCGGCGGCCTGCAACCGCGCCGCCAATGCGTCGATTTCCTTTGCCGAGCGGGGATTGGCCTTTTTGGCGAATTTGATCGTGGCGGCAAGTTCGGCGGGATTGCCGTCATTGGCGGCCGCGCGAATGATGTCGGCCACCCGTTCAGGCACCGGATCCGCATGGGCCGCGGCGGAAAACAGCAACCCAAATGCCGCCAGGGCCGGAAGCGATCTGTCGCGCATCGAATCCTCCGTGAATGCCGGGGCTACTTCGGAGATTCTCGCCGCGTTTGCAACGAAACTATTGAAGTTCCATCGATATCCGGCTGACTGCGGCAACATCTCTCATCGCGGATTCCGCGCCGCATGTTGAGAGCGGCGTAAATTCCGATAATTTTCCGCGATGCCATGTGGGGGACTTTGATGGGTGCTCTGTCGATACGCGAGGCGGTTCCCGCCGATGCGGAACTGATGCTGGACTATATCCGCGAGCTGGCCGAGTTCGAGCGTCTCAGCGCCGAATGCGTTACCGATGCCGCAATGCTGCGCCGCTATCTGTTCGAGGATAAGCGTGCTCATGCGTTGATGGCGGAATGGAACGGCGCGCCGGCCGGCTTCGCGCTGTATTTCTATAATTTCTCCACCTTCCTGGGCCGGCCCGGCCTCTATCTGGAAGATTTGTTCGTGCGCTCCGCCTTTCGCCGGAACGGCATCGCCCGCGGATTGTTCCAGGCGTTGGCGCGCAAAGCGGTCGCGGAAGGCTGCGGGCGGTTCGAATGGTCGGTTCTGGATTGGAACGAGAATGCGATCCGCTTTTATCGCGGGCTGGGCGCGGTGCCGCTGGACGAATGGACGGGGCAGCGCCTCACCGGTGAAGCGCTGCATCGCCTGGCGGCCGAAACTCAGCCCTGATAGACCGTCTTGCCGCCGGTGACGGTGCGGACGATTTTGATGTCCTTGATCTTTTCCGGGTTGATGGTGTGCAGGTCTTCGGCCAGCACGACATAATCCGCAAGTTTGCCGGCTGTGATCGAGCCTTTGATATTTTCTTCGTGGCTATTGTAGGCACCATTGATGGTGTTGACCCTGAGCGCCTCGTCCACCGTGATTTTCTGGTTGGCGCCCCAGGTCTCGCCATTCCAGCCGTGGCGCGTCACCATGCCCTGAATGCCCATCAGGGGATCGAAGGGGCCTGGGCTGAAGTCCGAGCCCGCCGCGGCCCGCACGCCCGCGTCCAGCAGGCTGCGATAGGCCATCATGTTCTTCATCATGTCTTCGCCGTAGAAGTGGAACTTGTCGGCGTTGTAATAGGCATAAGTGGTGAACAGGGCGGGCACCGCGTTCAGCGCCTTGATCCGGGCCAAAAGGCTCGGATTGATCAGGCTGCAATGGGTGATCTTGGGCCGGGCGTCCGGCCGCGGAAACGCTTTCAGCGCCTTTTCATAAGCCGTCAGCACATGGTCGATGGCGACATCGCCATTGGCATGACAGTTCAGCTGGATTCCGGCGCGGTTGACCCTGTCCGCCCAGGCATCGAGATCTTCCTGCTTTTCGGTGAGGTTGCCCTGATAGGCCGGCGTGATGCCGATATAGGGCCGGCTGATCGCCATGGTGCGTTCGGAAAAAGAGCCGTCCACCGTGTGTTCGGAAGTGGCGCCGAAGCGGATCCATTCGTCACCGAAGCCGGTCTGAATGCCGGTGTTGATCATCGCGTCCAGCATCTTGTCCTGGCACTCATAGCTGACCCGGTGCAGAAGGTCGCCGCGGGCGCGCACCTGCTGCAACGCCATCAGGTCGCCGCCTTCGTGATGCACGCTGGTGAGGCCGTATTTGACGAACTGCTTGGAGATGAAGGCCAGGCCGTCGCGGTCGCGCTGCAATTCCTCCGCCGGGCTGTAGGTCACCCGCTTGCCCACCTTGGCGAAGACGCCGCGGGCGCGGTCGGTGACGCGGCCGTTCAGCTCGCCCTTGGCGTCCTTGTCATAGGTGCCGCCGAACGCGTTGGGCGTGTTCTTGGTGATGCCCGCCATCTGCAGGGCCTTGCTGTTGTAATAGGATGTGTGGCCGCCCCGGTGATGCACGCACACCGGATGCTCGGTGGAGACTTTGTCGAGATCGTGGACATCGATCTCGCGCTTGTCCTTGACCTTGGTGTCGTCGAAGAAATAGCCATCGACCCAGGTGCCCGGCGGCGTCTTGGCGGCGCGCGCCTTGAGCTTGTCGATGATGCTCTGGATGGTGACGAATTCCACCACATAGGGATTGCCCACCACCGCTTCGTACATCAGCACATTGCCGGGCGCGTGATTGTGGCAATCGATGAAGCCCGGCACGATGGTCATGCCCTTGGCGTCGAAGCGCTGCGTGCCCTTGCCCGCCAGCCCGCTGATCTCGTCGCTCTTGCCCACGGCGACGAATTTGCCGTCCCGGATGGCGAAAGCTTCCGCGCGCGGCATGGCGGCATCAACCGTATAGACCTTGGCATTGGTGACGATCAGGTCGGGCGTTTCCGCCGCCCAGGCCCGCGTCCAGGCCGAAGCCCCCAAAAGCCCGGCGGCGCTCGCACCGGTCAGGTTGAGAAAGCCTCTGCGGCTGTGCAGGTTCGACATGAAAAGCCCCTATGGTGTGCGCATGAAATATCGCGGCGGTCCCGATTTGGCCTCCGGATTCGGACAGGCGTCAAGTATGGCCGCCGCCGGAAAAGCATCCGGCAGCGGCCAAAACCTGTGCAGATTTACGCGCGGGTCTACTCGCCGGGGCGATAGGTCCGCTCGGTGTGGCCTTTGAGGTCTTCGGGATAGAAGAAGACTGGCAGAAGCTCACCGGTGATATAGGCGTGAACCTGGTCCTTGAAATGCGGCGACTTGGGATCGCCGCTTTCCCCGCCCACCGTCGCCGCCCAGGCCCTGACCTTGGGCCCGAATTCCACCGACGCGATGATGCTGTTGCCGCTGACGCCGTACCATTTCTTGGTCTTGTCATGGACGGCGCCATAGGAGGCGAGCGATCCCCATTGCGCGGAGTCGAAGGGCACCGGCTCGCTGGGCGCATTGTCATCGAATTTGGCTTCGATGTCGTCATTGATGCGCTGGTAGCGGTTGATGTTGCCCCAAGGCGTCTTCCAGGTTCCGAAATCGGCCGTCAGCTTGTCGACGGCTTCCGACAAGGCCTGCAACCGGTCTTCGGATGACGCTTTGTGCGTGAGATAGTCGACATAGTCCTCGCGGATGCCGGCGGCGCGCATGGGACGTATCTTCTTGTTGTAAATTGCATCGCCCCAGAAGATGGCGATGGAATTCGCCACCGAATCCGAGCCCCATTTATAGTCCCAGCTCTTCAGCACCCCGATCGGCTCGGCCAGCTTGGTCTTGAGCGGGCTGGATGAGGCCAGCGCGTCATAATCCTTCACCAGCGCGGGCACCATTTCCGCGAAGGCCGGCTGGTAGGGATCGAACGCCGTCTTGATCAGGCTTTGCGGCGTCATGCCCTTGGTTCCGGTCAGAACCTTCACGAAATGCACGCCGCGGGGATTTTCGCCCGACGCGTCCATGTATTTCGGGAATTTGGACATGTCGACGGTGTTGGGACCGGCGGAGTTCTGCGGCGTGTTGTTGCTGTTGAACACCCAGCCCGAAGCCGGATTGACCACATGGGGAATGTCATTGATCGGCGTCATTCCCTTCCAGTCGGTGGCGGGATCCGAGCCATCCACCGGCTTGGTATAGTCGAAGCGATTGTCGCGCAGCGGCACGAATTGCGGCAGCAGCAGCGCGTAATTGCCCTTGTCGTCGGCATAGAGCGTGTCGTTGGACGAATTGGCCTTGTGATCGGCGACTTTCATGTATTCGGCAAGGGTCTTGGCCTTGGTCCGGCCGTAGGACTGTTCCAGCGCGTCGATCGGCTTGTTCATGATCGACATGGAAATCCATTTGCCGTCACCTTCACGAATGATCGGGCCGTGATGGGTGAAATAGCCGGTGAAGGTCTTCTTCGCCATGCCTCCATTGGCGGCCTTATATTCGATGGTGATGTTCTTCACCGTCACCGGCCGCTGCTCGTTGCCGTATTTGTAGAAATATTTTCCGTCCTTCTGGGTGACGGTTTCCGCGAACTCATCGGTCGTGTCCGCCGAACTGGTGGTGTGCATCCAGCCCAGATGCTCGTTGAAGCCCTGATAGATGAAGGGCTGGCCCCAGGTGGCGGCGCCATAGGCATTCAGCCCCTCATCGCTGGTCATCTGCACCACCGAGCGGAAATAGAAAGAGGTGTGCGGATTGATCCAGAGCAGCGCATGGCCGTCTTTGGTGACTTTGGGGCCGATCGCCATGCCGTTGGAGCCGGCGGGTTCGACATAAACGAAGCCCTTTTCCACATCGGTCAGCGCCACGGTGCGCTTTTCATAGAAAGCCTGAAGCTGGCTCAGCCGCGCCTTTTCGATATCGCCGCCGATGCTGCCTTCGGTGAAGGACAGCGCCATCCAGGGCTCATAATGGGTGATGTATTTGGGTTTCACATTGGGATGGCTGGCCAGATAGAAATTCAGGCCATCCGCCCAACCGGTCATGATCTTTTTCAGATAGTCCGGGCTCTTGGCGTAATCGGCTTTCAGAACTTCCGGATCGATGAAAAGGCGCTGACGCAGATCGCTCCAGATCGCCTTTTCGCCGTCATTCTTTGCCGTGACGCCCAGATTGGTGGCGTAATTGGTTTCGACGCGATTGAAATCGTCTTCCGCCTGGGCATAGACCATGCCAAAGACGGCGTCGGCGTCGGTCTTGCCCTTCACATGGGCGATGCCATAGCTGTCGCGTGTGATCTGGATTTTGCCGGCGATTGTCTTGAGCCGCGCATCATCCGCGCCGGCTGCGTGAGCCGGTAAAAAAGCCAAGCTGGTGAAAAGCGCCGCCGTTCCCAGCAGGCGCATTGACAGATGACTCATGAAATTCTCTCCCCGTTTTTGTAATTATCGCGGGACGATGCCCCTTTGGTATGAGTCTTTCAATCCCAACCTGAGTATAGCAGGCTCTGGTGCAACCGGCGGCTTGGGATAGAATCCCGATCATGCCTCCACTTTCCGCCGCCCAACGCCGCTTGCTTGCCGAAGAGGATGCCCGCTGGCTGGATTTGCCGCTTTCCAGCGGCGGCAATCCGGCTCAGGTTGCGGCGCACATCCGGCATTTGGCAAAGCTGATAAGCGAAGGACGCAGGGCTTCGGCGGCGGCCGCGGCGAGCCATTGGGGACGGCTTTACGACAGTTCGATACAAAAAACATTCGAACTGGCTTGCCGGCAGGGTTGCGCCCATTGCTGCAAACAACCGGTCCTGATCTATGCGCCGGAAGCTTTCGCAATCGCCGCCCGGATGCGCGAACGGCCCGAAACGGCGGCGGCGATGCGCGGCGCTGCGGAAAGGTTGGGAACAATGGCATCCGGCCCGGACACGGTACGCCGGATATCCTGTCCCCTGCTGTCGACCAATTCCTGCTCCATTTATGAGATCCGTCCCCTCAACTGCCGCGCTTTCGTGGCGGTGGATGTGCGCGAATGCATCTCCACCTTCGTGATGATGGGAAAATTCGCCGTGCGAATGCCGGCGCCGATCACCAACATGCGCACTTTTTGGCACATGCTGATGATGGCGGCGCTTCGATTGGCGGGGAAAAATGTCGCCGTCTATGAGATGAATGCCGCCGTCAGCCGCGCATTGGAAACGCCGGATGCCGAGGCGCGCTGGCTTGCCGGA
This sequence comes from Pseudomonadota bacterium, assembly GCA_018242085.1. Taxonomy (GTDB): domain Bacteria; phylum Pseudomonadota; class Alphaproteobacteria; order Micropepsales; family Micropepsaceae; genus Rhizomicrobium. Next base: position 598 of record JAFECO010000692.1, on the reverse strand, counting down.
GAGGATGTTTTTGAAGGATTGGCTGAGGCGCTTCCCATGGCGCCGGAGATCGAAGCGGAGATAGGCCGCATGGTGGCCTTCGTTGCTCCGACAATGGAGCGCACATGATCACGGCCTTGATTTCCGCTCTCGTGACCCTGTTCGTGGTGATCGATCCCATTGGACTCGGTCCGATCTTCATCGGCCTCACCGCGGGCATGCCCGCCAAGCTGAAGCGCAAAATCGGGCTGGAAGCGAGCATCATCGCATTCTTCGTTCTGGCGGGGTCTGCCCTGTTCGGTGACTGGCTGCTTGCCAAGCTGGGCATTTCGCTGGCCGCGTTCCGCATCGCCGGCGGGCTTTTGCTGTTCGCCATCGCGTTTGAAATGGTGTTCGAGCGCCGGACCGAGCGCAAAGCGGAAAAATCCGCCACGGCGACCGGCTCTCATATCGCCGCCTTCCCGCTGGCGATCCCCTTAATGGCGGGGCCGGGCGCGATCACCGCCATGGTGCTGCTGGCGGGGCGGGTGAATGGCGATCCGCTGGGCTTTGCCTTGCTGATCGCCAGCATGGCGGCGATGCTGCTCCTGGCATATGTGGTTCTCCTCACATCTTCCTA
>JAFECO010000691.1 GCA_018242085.1 Pseudomonadota bacterium | reverse complement strand
GGCCCCACCGCCGATCACATCCGCATGATGGGCGACAAGATCACCGCCAAGCAGACGGTGAAGGCGCTGGGCATTCCCACCGTTCCAGGGTCCGACGGTGAAGTCTCCGACGCCGATGCCGCGAAAGTTGCGGAAGAGATCGGTTATCCCGTCCTGATCAAGGCCACCGCCGGCGGCGGCGGCCGCGGCATGAAAGTGGCGAAGAATGCGGGCGAACTCTCCTTCGCGCTGTCCACTGCCCGCGCCGAAGCCAAGGCCGCCTTCGGCAACGACACCGTCTATATGGAAAAATATCTGGGCAAGCCCCGCCATATCGAAGTGCAGATCCTGGCGGACGCCCATGGCAAGGTGGTGCATCTGGGCGAGCGCGACTGTTCGCTGCAACGCCGCCATCAGAAGGTCTGGGAGGAAGCCGGCAGCCCTGCCCTCAATGCGCAGGAACGCGATGACATCGGCGCCGTCGTTACCCGCGCCTTGACCAAGCTGGGCTATCTGGGCGCCGGCACCATCGAATTCCTTTATGAGGATGGCCGGTTCTATTTTATCGAAATGAACACAAGGCTTCAGGTCGAGCATCCGGTCACCGAAGCGATCACCGGCATCGACATTGTGCGCGAGCAGATCCGGGTGGCGGCAGGCAGCCCGCTTTCCATCGATCAGAAGGACATCATCTTCGAAGGCCACGCCATCGAATGCCGCATCAATGCGGAAAATCCCTTCACTTTCCGGCCTTCGCCTGGGCAGATCACACAGTTTCATACCCCCGGCGGCCTGGGCGTGCGCTTCGATTCAGCGATCTATTCGGGCTATCGCATCCCGCCCTATTACGACAGCCTGGCGGGCAAGCTGATTGTCCATGCCCGCAACCGCAATGAATGCCTCCTCCGGTTGCGCCGGGCGCTGGATGAATTGGTGGTGGGCGGCATCGAGACCACCATCCCGCTCTTCCAGAAGCTGGTGCGCGAGCCCGATATCATCAACGGCGACTATTCGATTCACTGGCTCGAAAAATATCTGGCGAGTTTGGGGCACTGAGCCCCTGCTCGGCCGCCATCACGAGTTGAATAACTACACTTGCCGCGCAGTTCATTAGAACCGCGTCATCTCGCACCGGCACACACGTTTCACGGCTTCCGCAAAGTTCCATTTTGCTCATATGCTGCCCCTTCACCAAACGGGGGTCACGGTATGAGCTTTCTGGATTCCTACGCTCCGCAAACCAAGGCGCTGTTGCGCATCATGACGGGGCTTTTGTTTCTCGGCGTCGGTCTCGCCAAGATTTTGCATTTTCCCACGGTCGGGATGTTCGCCCAGGTACAACCTTTTGTCGGGATAGTGGGATGGGCGGGCATGATCGAGCTGGTCACCGGTCCCTTGATCATTCTGGGGTTCTTCAGCCGGTATGCCGCTTTCATCGCCTCCGGCGAAATGGCCATCGCTTATTTCTATGGGCATTGGGGCCTTTTCACCCCCGCCATGAACAGCTTCTTCCCCGTCCAGAATGGCGGCGCCACGGCAATCCTTTACGCATTCATCTTTCTCTACTTCGCCGCCTCCGGCCCCGGTGCTTGGGCGATCAATCAAAAATAGTAATCTTTCAGCGCGCACGACGTTTCTTCCCCCACAGGGCGAAGCCCTTGGTGGGGGAAGATGTGCGCTAGCGGGCCTGCCCGCGTGGCGCACAGATGGGGGTATTAAACAAAAAGCATTGTCGCGCTATTCTGCGCGACAATGCATGCCCCCAGATTGACGCCACAAATGTTGCTGCGCGCTTATGCCGAGGGGCTGTTCCCCATGGCGGAAGCGCATGACAGCCCGGAGCTTTACTGGGTGTCGCCCGAACAGCGCGGCATCATCCCGCTCGACGAATTTCATGTGCCGCACCGGCTGGCGCGCACCGTCCGAAGCAACCGCTTTGAGATCACCACCGACCGTGCCTTCAGCGCCGTGATGCAGGGCTGCGCCGCGCCAGCGCCTGGGCGCGGCGAAACCTGGATCAATGACGAAATTCTCAACCTCTACGCCGCGCTGCATGCGGGCGGCCATGCCCACTCGGTGGAATGTTGGCAATCGGGAGAATTGGCGGGCGGGCTTTATGGCGTCAGCCTGGGCGCGGCCTTTTTCGGCGAAAGCATGTTCTCCAAAGCCCGCGACGCCTCAAAAGTCGCGCTGGTCCATCTGGTGGAAACCTTGCGGCAAGGCGGATTCATGCTGCTGGACACGCAGTTCCTCACCGCGCATCTGGCAATTTTCGGCGCCCGTGAAATTCCCCGTGCGGACTATCTTGTGCTTCTGCATCGGGCGATCGCGCGCGAAGCCGTCTGGCCTCGATCTTAAATCAGCGCCCCGCCTCCGCGGGCAATTCCTCGACTTGTTCCTTGTCGGTGGAATCGGGTGACGCCACTTTCACCGGCTTGGCGGAGGACATCGCCGCAACCGGAGTATTCGGCGCGCCATTCGAGCAGTTGATCACCCACACGTCATAAAGCGGATGTTCCATGCCGTTGAGGCCGGGGCTGGACGCATACATCCAGCCGGAAAAGACCCGCTTGGCGGCCTGGTCGGGACGATGATCCTCGATCTGGAGGAAGGCGGAGGTTTCCGGCGTCTCGCTGGCGGGGGTGGAATAGCAATAACGCGCCGTGATGGTGAGAGTGGCGAAATGCACCGGCTTTCCGATCGGCGCGGAAATATCCGTGGGCTTTCCGGTGATCTTGTCCAGGCCCCGCAGCATGAGAATGGTGCCCGGCGCAGATGCCAGCGGTGGTGGCGGCGCCTCAGGCGCACCGGCTTGCGGCGCCGGCGTTTGAGCGGGTGCATGCGCGGGCGGCGCCGCGGCGGGTTTGGGCTGGGCGGCAACGATGGATGCGCCGGCGGCGATCAGGCCTCCGCTCAGCAACAGCAAGGCAGCGACGCGCCGCATCACGGACCCGGCGGCAATTGCTGCGGCTGTTGCGGTTTGGGCTGCTGGCTTTGCCCGCCGCCGCCGCCGCCGATGAAGCGGCCGACCAGGCCCATCAGATCCACCGAACCCTGGCTGTTCTGGATCATCCCGCCCGCCGCCAGCATCTTGTCGCTGCCGCCAGGGGTGAGCGAAATATAGGAACTGCCCAAAAGGCCCGACGATGTCACGATCAGAGAGGAGTCGTCCGGGATCTTGATATCGTCGCGGATATTCATGTGCACGGTGACCAGATAATTCGTGGGATCCAAGGTCAGGTCTGATATCGATCCGATCTTGATGCCGGACAGTCGTACGTCCGTGCCGATGCCAAGGCCATCCACTTTGGGCATCCGCGCCTGGATCTCATAGCCCGACAGGCTGCCGGTGCCCGTGCGCATATAGGCAAAAGCGATGAACAGAACCGCCAGGGCGACCACGATCGCGCCGATGATGGTCTCGGGAAGATTATTGTCCCGCATTCGCGCTATTCCGGCTTCCATGCCTGATAATCTCCGGTGGCGCGGGGGCGGTGGCCGCTGCGCTGCAATGAACCTTCCGGCCGCAGGGCGTATTCGGTGCCCGTCAGATTGGGTTGATGCGGCATTTCCCACACCTGGGTCCTGAGCGGCGCCCTGGTGGGCGGTTCGGCGAACGTGTGATGCAGCCAGCCATGCCATTCGGCAGGCACGCGACTGGCTTCCACGGTGCCATTGTAGAGCACCCAGCGCCGCGAGCCGTCCTTGTTCTGATAGTAGCGATTTCCGAAGGCGTCCTCGCCCACGGCCGCCCCTTGGGTCCAGGTGGTCAAAAGCGTGCCGAAGGTGGCCGAATTCCACCAGGAAAAGATCATTTTGATGAAGGGCATGGGCGGGTTCCAAGGACGCAGGACGGATTCGCGGGACTATACGGTCGGGGCGCTCCTGCGCCAACAGCCCGCAGCGGGACCGGTAAAACCGGCCCCGTTTTTGGGCCTGCTGCGAGCTTTTCGCGGCAACACGCCGCGGCGGACAGGGCCAACGCGCTTGCCGGACTTGCTTATCCCCAAAGCGTCCCAAGTCTTCGGCGACGCTGTGATGAAAAATCGCAAAAAATATTTCTGCGCCGAAATCGAGGGGCCGCTTGACTCGCGGCTTTTCGGGCCTTCCCGGAACCACAAGATCTGGTGGGTAAGGATCTGTTTACCACTTACCGCTTGCGGGTCGCCCCGCTGCGTGTCCATACTTTGGGCCAGTCACCTCTTGTGACACCAAATCTGGCGGGACCGAACCACCCAGCTGCACGGGCCTCCAAGCCCGGCGGACGGCCGACTGTCCTCCAAAAGGTGCCGCAAAAGGGGCTGGGGCCGACCGAAAATCATCGCTTCTCCGAGGTGTTCTCATGCGCATCCGCCGCCATTTTACGGCCGAAGGCCAATCGCCCTATGACGGCATCGGTTTTCGTGCCGCGGGCAGCGAAATCCGCAATCCCGACGGCTCCATCGTCTTTGCCCAGGACGGGATCGAAGTGCCGGAAAGCTGGAGCCAGGTCGCTTGCGATGTCCTGGCCCAGAAATACTTCCGCAAGGCAGGCGTGCCGCGTGAACTGCGCCCCCTGCCGGAAGAAGGCGTGCCCCAGTTCCTCTGGCGCCGGCAGGCGCTGGGCCAGGAGACCACCGGCGAACATTCGGCCAAACAAGTGTTCGACCGGCTGGCCGGCACCTGGACCTATTGGGGCTGGAAGGGCGGCTATTTCGACGGCGAAGCCGATGCGCGCGCCTTTCATGATGAACTCTGCCACATGCTGGCGACGCAGAAATGCGCGCCCAATTCGCCGCAATGGTTCAACACCGGGTTGCATTGGGCCTATGGCATCGATGGCCCCGGCCAGGGCCATTATTACGTCGATCACAAAAGCGGCAGGCTGACCAAATCGGCTTCGGCCTATGAGCATCCCCAGCCTCATGCCTGCTTCATCCAGAGCGTCCAGGACGATCTGGTCAATGACGGCGGCATCATGGACCTTTGGACGCGCGAGGCCCGCCTGTTCAAATACGGCTCCGGCACGGGCACCAATTTCTCCACTCTGCGGGGCGCGAACGAGAAACTGTCGGGCGGCGGCAAATCGTCCGGCCTGATGAGTTTCCTCAAAATCGGCGATCGCGCGGCGGGCGCGATCAAGTCGGGCGGCACCACGCGGCGTGCGGCCAAGATGGTGATCGTCGATATCGATCATCCCGACATCGAGGACTTCATCGACTGGAAAGTGATCGAGGAACAGAAGGTGGCGTCGCTGGTCACCGGCTCCAAGATCGCTGCCAAGCATCTCAAGGCGGTGATGAAGGCCTGCGTCAATTGCGAAGGATCGGGCAATGATTGCTTCGATCCACAGAAGAACCCGGCGCTCCGCCGTGAGATCCGCGCCGCCCGCAAGGCGATGATCCCCGACAATTACATCGAGCGGGTGGTGAGCTTCGCCCGCCAGGGATTCAAGGACATCGAATTCCCCAGCTACGACACCGATTGGGATTCCGACGCTTACACCTCCGTGTCGGGCCAGAATTCCAACAACACGGTGCGGGTGACGGACGAGTTCCTGGAAGCCGTGCTGGCGAATGAGGACTGGCACCTCACCTCTCGTGGCAGCAAGCGCGTCGCCAAGACCGTGCCGGCGCGCGAATTGTGGGACAAGATTTCCTATGCCGCCTGGGCCTGTGCCGATCCGGGCATCCAGTTCCACACCTCGATCAATGACTGGCACACCTGCCCGGCCGGCGGCGAAATCCGCGCTTCCAATCCGTGCAGCGAATACATGTTCCTGGACGACACCGCCTGCAACCTGGCGTCCTTGAATTTGATGCAGTTCCGCAAGGAACAGGATGGCGTCAAAGTCTTCGACGTTCCGGCTTTCGAGCATGCGGTGCGCCTCTGGACCATCGTGCTGGAAATCTCCGTGATGATGGCGCAGTTCCCGTCCAAGGAAATCGCGCAGCTTTCCTATGACTACCGCACTCTGGGCCTGGGCTTCGCCAATATCGGCGGCCTTCTGATGTCGGCCGGCACGCCCTATGACAGCCGCGAAGGCCGTGCCATCGCGGGCGCGATTTCCGCCGTGATGACGGGCGTCTCCTATGCCACCAGCGCCGAGATGGCGGGCGAGTTGGGCCCCTTCCCCGAATATGCCGCCAATCGCGACGCCATGCTGCGGGTGGTGCGCAACCATGCGCGCGCGGCGCGGGGCGAAAGCGCGGGCTATGAGCGGCTGGCGATCGCACCCGTCCCGCTGGATGTGGCCGCGATCGCGCAGAAGGACCTTGCCCATGCGGCAAGCCGCGCCTGGGACGATGCCTTGGCCATGGGCAAGGAATTCGGCTTCCGCAATGCCCAGGCCACGGTGATCGCGCCCACCGGCACCATCGGTCTGGTGATGGATTGCGATACCACGGGCGTGGAACCGGATTTTGCCCTGGTGAAATTCAAGACCCTGGCGGGCGGCGGCTATTTCAAGATCATCAATCGCTGCGTGCCCGAAGCCTTGGCCAATCTGGGCTATAGCGAGGCCGAAGCCGACGCCATCGTCGCCTATGCGGTGGGTTATGGCTCGCTGGAAAGCTTCACCGGGCGCCTCAACCTGGACAATTTGCGGGCCAAGGGTTTCGGCGAAGAGCAGATTTCGGAAATCGAGGCGGCGCTGGAATCGGCCTTCGACATCCGTTTCGTCTTCAACAAATGGACCCTGGGCGAAGAATTCTGCCGCGACGTGCTGAAGCTGAATCCGGCGGACATGGACGCGCCCGATTTCGACATGCTGAAGAGCCTGGGCTTCACCAAAGCCGATATCGACGCCGCCAATCTTTATGTCTGCGGCGCCATGACCTTGGAAGGGGCGCCGCATCTCAAAGCCGAGCATCTGCCGGTGTTCGATTGCGCCAATCCGTGCGGGCGCGTGGGCAAGCGGGCGTTGAGCGTGGAATCCCATATCCGGATGATGGCGGCGGTGCAGCCTTTCATTTCCGGAGCCATCTCCAAGACCATCAACATGCCCAACGCCGCGTCGGTCAAGGAATGCGGCGACGCCTATATGCTGTCCTGGAAACTGGGACTGAAAGCCAATGCCCTTTACCGCGACGGTTCCAAACTGTCGCAGCCCCTAGCCACCACTGCCTTCAACTTCGAGGACGACATGGACGATCAGATCGCGGATATGCCGCACGCCAGCCAGCCCACCGTGCAAACCATCGTGACCGAGCGCATCGTCGAACGGGTGGTGGAGAAGGTCCGCGCGCGGGAGCGGGAAAAGTTGCCCCACCGCCGCAAGAGCTATACCCAGAAGGCGATCGTGGGCGGCCACAAGGTCTATCTGCACACCGGCGAATATGAAGACGGAAGGCTGGGCGAGATCTTCATCGACATGCACAAGGAAGGCGCCGCCTTCCGCAGCCTGATGAACAATTTCGCCATCGCGATCTCAGTCGGCCTGCAATATGGCGTGCCGCTGGAGGAATTCGTCGAAGCCTTCACCTTCACCCGCTTCGAGCCCGCCGGCCTGGTGATCGGCAACGATTCGATCAAGAACGCCACCAGCGTGCTGGATTATATTTTCCGCGAGTTGGGCGTTTCCTATCTGGGCCGCACCGATCTTGCCCATGTCGTGCCTTCGGCCGATGAGGATATCGGCGACGGTTCGGGCGGCGGCGCGGCGGCGGAAGCGGCGATCGCGAAGGTGGCTTCCACCGGCTATCTGCGCGGCCATCTCAAGCAGATGGCGGTGGTGAAGGGCGGCGCGGCGCCGCGCATGCTGGCGCTGGAAGAACATGAAACCTTCCATGTCCATGAAGGCGATTTTGAAGACGAACGGGAGATGGTCGATCTGTCCGAGATCAAGGCCAGCGTCGAAGCCCAGATCGTGACCGGCAATCCGGTCGGGGCGCAGGTCGCGTCGCTGGAAGCGGCGCTGTCGTCCAAACAGGCGGCCAAGGACGCCCATGCCCGCCGGGTTGCGGAAGCCCGCATGAAGGGCTTCGAGGGCGACAGCTGCGGCGCCTGCGGCAACTTCACCCTGGTGCGCAACGGCACCTGCATGAAGTGCAACACTTGCGGTTCGACCAGCGGCTGTTCCTGAACCTGGACTGAAATCGCTGAAACGCGAAGGCGCGGCCTCGGCCGCGCCTTTTTGCTTTGCCGGGAGCAAAATGGCACCTCCGCCGTTTTCTAGGGATGCCATACCTGCAATCCGACACGATCGAAGCGGTTTCCTATGACGAACAGGCGCATCTTCTGACGATCCGATTCCGGGCGGACGGCCATGCGCTCGTTTATGAGGGGGTTCCGCAGGAGGTTTATGATTCCCTGATCTTTGCGGATTCCATCACCGAATTCTTCGCGACGCACATCGCCGGCATCTACCGGGAACGGGACGAATCCTTGGGCGACTCTGACGGATGGCCTTCCAGCCTGGCGGCTTCATTTTCAAGATCCCGCGCCGCATCGAGCAATCGCACGCGATAACGGGACTGATCGGTTTCGGCGGCGGCCTGGCGGAGGTTCGACGCCATCGCGTGAAGCTGAGAAGCCTTATCCGGATCCGGCGCAACCATAGACTGTCAAATGCGGTGCGCGGCAACGGGTTCCTGCGCATCTGGCATGGCATTTGCGGCGTTCCGGCCAGATGTCCCCGGTTGAGACACGATGACGCGACTTTTGCCCCTTTCCGCCCTGCTTCTGGCCGCTTCCGTCCTGGTTCCGGCCCAGGCCGATCCAGCCTTGAAGGCCGACCCAAAGGCGGTGGCAAGGCTTGAAGGCGGCATTGTGGACTGCCCCGGCTGCCAGCTTCAGGGCGCCAATTTGTTCAACACCTGCGTCAAGGCCAAGGATCTGCGCCGCGCCAATTTTGACGGCGCCAACGCCACCTTGATGTGCATGTCCTTCGCCGATTTCCGGGGCGCCAGTTTCCGCGGCACCATTTTGGACGCCGCCAATCTTGCCAGCGCCAGGCTGGACGGCGCCGACATCACGGGCGCGCGCACCCATATCACCTCATTCGCCGGCACCGACCTCACTCGCGTGAAAGGGCTCACCCAGTCCCAGCTCGACGCGGCCTGTGGCGACGCCAAGACCAAGGTTCCCGCCGGCATGAAAGTTCATTTCTGCAGCTGATTCTTCGTGTGTCTCCCCTGGCAACTGGCCCCGCCACGCAAATGGCGGGGCCTTTTTCTTGGGTTGGTTGTTTTTGCCAGAGGCAAGACCGACCCTGCCAGCAATGGAATCGACGAGGCTGCCGATGCGACTGTTAAGTGCCGCCGTGCTTCTGGTGTTGGCGTCAGCCGGTCTGGCGCAGGCCTTCGTCCAGACCAAGTTCGCCAGTGAAGAAGCCGCGCGACAACGCTGCCCCACCGACATGGTGGTGTGGTTGATCCTGCCCGGCAACAGCTTCGTGATCAAAAGCGATCCGCGCTACGGCGCGACCCAGCGCGGCGCCTATATGTGCGAGCGCGACGCCATTGCGGCGGGCAATCGCGGCGCGCACTGAGGATCCGGCATCACTCCGCCGCTTGCGGCAGAGGATCAGGCTTCCAACGCAGCACGGGCTTGCGGGCCGCGGCGGTTTCATCCAGACGCCGGCGGGGCGCGTAACGGGGCGCGCCCTCGAAACGCTCGCGCTTGCCCGCCTTGGCTTCTTCCGCCAGTCCGCGCAGCACGGCAATGAACCGGTCCAGCGACTCTTTGGATTCCGACTCCGTCGGCTCGATCAGCATGGCGCCATGCACCACCAGGGGGAAATACATGGTCATGGGGTGATAGCCCTCGTCGATCATCGCCTTGGCGAAGTCCAAGGTGGTGACGCCGCTGCCTTCCAGGAAGGTGTCGTCGAACAAGGCTTCATGCATGCAAGGCCCGTCGCCGAAGGGCGCGCTCATCACATCCTTCAGCGAAGCCAGGATGTAATTGGCCGACAACACCGCATCCTCGCTGGCTTGGCGCACGCCGTCGCGGCCATGGCTGAGCATGTAGCTCAGCGCCCGCACGAACATGCCCATCTGGCCATGGAAGGCACACATGCGGCCGAACGGCTTGGCGCCGGGGGGAAGCTCATCGCGATCCTCGATCAGCCGGAAGCCGTTCGCGTCCGACACCAGCAGCGGCAGGGGGGCATAAGCCGCCAGACGCTCCGACAGCACCACCGGGCCCGCACCCGGACCGCCGCCGCCATGGGGCGTGGAAAAAGTCTTGTGCAGGTTGATGTGCATGGCGTCGATGCCCAGATCGCCCGGCCGCACGCGGCCCGCGATGGCATTGAAATTGGCGCCGTCGCAATAGAAATAGGCGCCCGCCGCGTGCACCGCTTTGGCGATCTCCACGATCTCGCCTTCGAACAGGCCGCAAGTATTGGGGTTGGTGAGCATGATCGCCGCCACGTCCGGACCCAGCTTGGCCTTCAGCGCCGCCGCGTCCACATGGCCATTGGGCTTGGCGGGCACCTCGTCCACCGTGAACCCGGCGAAGGCCGCCGTGGCGGGATTGGTGCCATGTGCGGATTCGGGCACCAGGATGCGATTGCGCTTTTCGCCCCGCGCCTCGACGGCGGCGCGGATCGCCAGCAGCCCGCACAATTCGCCATGCGCACCCGCCTTGGGCGACATCGCCACCGCCGGCATGCCGGTGAGCGTGGTGAGCCAGTTCATCAGTTCGGAAATGAGCGCCAGCGCGCCTTGCGTCGCCGCGCGCGGCGCCAGGGGGTGCAGGTCGCCGAAGCCCGGCAGCCGCGCCATTTTCTCGTTCAGGCGCGGATTGTGCTTCATGGTGCAGGAACCGAGCGGATAGAGCCCCGCGTCGATGGCGTAATTCTGCCGCGACAGCCGCACATAATGGCGGATCACTTCGGGCTCGCTGAGCCCCGGAAGGCCCACCGCGCCCTTGCGGCGAACGCCGCCCAACCGCGTGTCGTCCACTTTCACGTCGGGCAGGTCCACGCCGGTGACGCCGCCACGCCCGATTTCGAAGATCAGCCGTGCTTCCAGATCCAGGCCCCGGTCGCCGGAGATGGTGGGAAGATCATTGTCTTGCGCCACGCCCGGCTGCGAGGGGCGGCCCTGATTGTTCATGCTCATGCCAGAACCTCTTTGAGCGCCGTTTCGAACGCTGCGAAATCGTCATCGGTATTGGTTTCCGTCGCCGCCACGATCAGCAGGTTTGCGGCGGCGGTTTCATGCGGCATCAAGCGCGAGGCCGGCACGCCGCCCAACACACCTTTTGCCGCCAAGGCGTCCACCACCGGCGCGGCGGGTTTCGGCAATTTCAAGGTGAATTCATTGAAGAAAGACGATGTCATCAACTCGACACCGGCAACACGCGCGAGCCGGTCGGCCAGCGCGCTGGCACGGGCGTGATTGATCCGCGCCAGGCGCGCCAATCCCTCTTCGCCCAGCAGCGACAGATGAATGGTGAAGGCCAGGGCGCAGAGACCGGAATTGGTGCAGATATTGCTGGTGGCCTTTTCGCGGCGGATATGTTGCTCGCGGGTGGAAAGCGTCAGCACGAAACCGCGCTTGCCCGACGCATCCACGGTCTCGCCGCAGAGCCGGCCCGGCATCTGGCGCAGGAACTTCTCCCGCGCCGCAAACAGGCCCACATAGGGCCCGCCGAAATTCAAGCCATTGCCGATCGACTGGCCTTCGCAAGCGACGATGTCGGCGCCTTGCGCGCCCGGCGATTCCAGAAGGCCCAGCGACACCGCTTCTGTGACCACTGCGATCAGGAGCGCGCCCTTGGCATGCGCCGCTTCCGCGATGGGACGCAGATTGCGGATCAGGCCGAACACGTCCGGGCTCTGCACCACCACGCAGGCGGTGTCATTGTCGATCAAGGCGGCGATGTCTTCCGCTGCGCCCGGCGTCACCGGCGCGCGCGTCACCACGCCGGAAAGCCCCGCCACCGTCTCGACCGTCTCGGCGTAGTGCGGATGCAGGCCGCCGGACAGGATCGCCTTGGGGCGGCGCGTCAGGCGCTGGGCCATCAGCACCGCTTCGGCGGTGGCGGTCGATCCGTCATAGAGCGACGCATTCGCCACTTCCATTCCGGTCAGAAGCGCCACCTGGGTCTGGAATTCGAACAGCACCTGCAAGGTGCCCTGGGCGATTTCCGGCTGATAGGGCGTATAAGCGGTGAGGAATTCGGACCGCTGGATCAAATGATCCACCGCGCTGGGCACATGATGCTTGTAGGCGCCCACCCCACAAAAGGATGGAACCGCGCCGGCCGCGACATTCTTCGCCGCCAGTTTGGCGAGCGCCCGCTCGACTTCCAGCTCGCCCTTGGTTTCGGGCAGGTCGAAAGCCGTGAGCGGCACCACCGCTTCGCGCGGCACATCCCGGAACAGCGCGTCGATATTCGGCGCGCCGATCTTGGCAAGCATGACGCGGCGGTCATCGGGGGTAAGCGGCAGGTAACGCATGACTCAAAGTCCCTTCACGAATTCCTGGTAGGCGGCCGCGTCCATCAGCTTGGCGAATTCGGCCTTGTCGCTGAGCTTCATCTTGAAGAACCAGCCCGCGCCTTCCGGGTCTTCGTTCACCTTGGCGGGCTCGGCTTCCAGCGCGCTGTTGGCGGCGGTGACTTCGCCGCCGACCGGGGCATAGACTTCGCTGGCCGCCTTGACGCTTTCCACCACCGCCGCTTCGCCGCCGGCGCCGACCTTGCGGCCTGCCTGCGGCAATTCCACGAACACCACATCGCCCAGCTGTTCGGCGGCATGGCGGGTGATGCCGACCGTGGCCTCATCGCCCTCAAGCCGCACCCATTCATGCTGATCGGTGAAACGCACTTCACTCATATCGAACTCCTTCTTATTTCTTGGCCCGCTTGTAGCGGTTCGGAACGAACGGCATCGCCACCACTTCGGCGCCCAGCGCCTTGCCCCGCACGATCAGATCGAGCTTGGTGCCGGTGGCGGCAAAATCCTTTTCGACATAGCCCATCGCCAGGGGCGCATTCAGGCTGGGCCCGAAACCGCCGGAGGTGACGCGGCCCACCACGCGGCCGGTCTTGTCCGCGATCTCGGTGCCTTCGCGGGCGGGCGCGCGGCCTTCGGGCCGCAGGCCGACGCGCTTCTTGGCCGCGCCGTCCTGAAGATGTTTTCCGATGCGGGCCGCGCCAGGATAATCGCCCGCTTCCTTGCGGCGCTTGCCCATGGACCAGACCAGATTGGCTTCGACCGGATCGATGCTGTCGTCCATGTCGTGACCGTACAGGCAAAGCCCCGCTTCCAGCCTGAGGCTGTCGCGCGCGCCCAACCCGATCGGCAGGACTTCGGCTTCCTTGAGAAGCGCGCGGGCGACTTTCTCGGCATCCTTGCCTTCGATGGAAATCTCGAACCCGTCTTCGCCGGTATAGCCGGTGCGGCTGACGATGGCAGGCGCACCAGCAACCGTCACGCGCTTGGCCTGCATGAAGGTCATTTGCGAGATGCCCGGCGAATGGCGTTCCAGCACTTCGGCCGCGAGCGGTCCCTGCAAGGCCAAGAGCGCCCGGTCCGGCGCGGGCGCAAGCTGCGCCTCACCTTTCAGCTTCTCGGCGATATAGGCGAAATCCGCATCCTTCATCGCGGCATTGACCACCAGATAGAGCGCGGCCTCTGCGGCCAAGCGCGTGGTCATGAAATCGTCCTTGATCCCGCCTTCGTCGCTCAAAAGCAGGCCATAGCGCTGCATGCCTTCGGGAATGCCCTGAATGTCGGCAGGCGTGACGCGTTCCAGCGCCCGCGCCGGATCGGCGCCGCTGAGGAAGGCCTGGCCCATATGCGAGACATCGAACAGTCCCGCCTTCTCGCGGGTGTGCAGATGTTCCTTGAGAACGCCCGCCGGATATTGCACCGGCATGGCATAGCCCGCGAACGGCACCATCTTGCCGCCCAGCTCCAGATGGAGCGCGTTGAGCGGCGTGACTTTCAGAATTTCAGTCGTATCTGTCATCGGTCCCGAGGAATGGAATCCCGCATCCGCCGGAAAGGCGGTACGGACCCCTCTGTCATGGGACCTGAGAGATTTCCCCCGGCCTTCGGATCGTTCCGGCGGCGGGATTACCCCTTCGGTGGGCGCAACTCGTCAGAGCCGCGCCGCTTTCCAGAAGTTCATCTCCTGCGCGGTCCTTTTGCCTGAGAGTTTCCGGGGTGGTTGCTCCTTCGGCGCCTCAGCAAAGAGGGCTCTCCCGCGCGGGATCATGTGTTGGCCAGGGATGCGGCGCCTCACGGCGGATATCCCCGTCACGGCCTATAATAAAGAGGGGCTTTTTCGAGTCAAACCAAAGCGCCAAACCCTGGAACTTATTCACATTCTTTCGGGTACCGCGATGCCCAATATGTCCAAAGTCCCCGTCATCACCGCCAGCACCCGGGCGCAGAGTCCCAGACGGCTGGCCCGCAGCGCCGCATCCGATTCGGACAGGATATGGTGGGCGGCGTAAAAACGGCTGAAATTCTGGGCCAGGGTAAAGGCATAGTCGCACAGGATATTGGGCGCGCGTTTCTGCTCCGCCGCCTGCATGGCATCGCCCAGGGACAGGAGCTGCAGCACCAGCGCCCGTTCTTCCGGCGAATGGATTGCCGGCGTGCCGGGAACATGCCCCTCGCCTGCTGCCTTGCGCAGGATCGATTGGATCCGCACCGCGGCATATTGCAGATAGGGCCCGGTCTTGCCCTCGAATTTCGAGAACCGCTCCAGGTCGAAGATGTAATCGGTGGTGCGGTGGTTGGAGAGATCGGCGAATTTGATCGTGGCAAGCGCGATCTGCCGGGCGATGGTTTCATGTTCCTCGGGCGAATAATCCTCGCCCAGCCCTTGCTCCGCCAGGCGGGCTTTGGCTTCCGTCACCGCCATGGTGATGAGATCGTGAAGCTTCATCACCCCGCCGGCGCGGGTCTTGAACGGTTTTCCGTCCGGCCCATTGATGGTGCCGAAGCCCGCATGTTCCAGCTCTGCCTTGCCGGCGATGCCGGTTTTGCGGGCGGCGCGGAAGACCTGCTCGAAATGGCCATGCTGCCGGTGATCCACGACATAGAGGATCAGGTCCGGATCATAATCGCGAACCCGCTCGACCACCGTGGCCATGTCTGTGGTCCCGTACAGCACCCCGCCATCGGATTTCACCAGCAGCAGCGGCGGCATCGGCTTCTTGTCGTCCGGCTCCGCCACGGGCAGCACCAGGGCGCCTTCATCCATTTGCGCAAAGCCGCGCGCCTTGAGATCCTCCAGCATGGGCGCAATCAGGTCGTGAACGGTGGATTCGCCGTTCCACAGATCGAAACACACGCCCAAGCTGGCCGTTTCCCGCGCCAGGCCCACTTCCGAAACTTTCACGAAATGCTGCCACAGCGCCCGATAGCCCGGCCGCCCGTCCTGCAATTGCTGGGTGGCGCGCCGCGCCGCTTCCAGGCGAGCCGGATCGGCTTTGCAGGCGGCGGAGGCCGCCGGATACAGATCTTCCAGATCTTCCATGGTCACCGGAGATTGCTCCGGGTACGGACCTTTAAAGGCGGCATCGAAATAGACCGGCGCGATCCCCCGGATTTCCACTTCCGAGATCAACTGCCCCATTTGCAGGCCCCAATCGCCCAGATGGACATCGCCGATCACGTTCCAGCCATCGGCGCGGAAAAGGCGCTGCAAGCAGTCGCCGATGATGGTGGAGCGCAGATGGCCCACATGCAGGGGTTTGGCGACATTGTAGCCGCCAAAATCGATCAGCGCCGTCTTGCCATTGGCTTCGGCGGCCCGTTCCGGTGCCGCGATGCGCGCATTCAGCGCCGCATCGGTGAGATCCAGATTGATGAAGCCGGGGCCGGCGATCTCCACCTTGGCGAAGCGCGCATCGGATTTCAGCCGCGCGGCGATCTTTTCGGCGATGGCGCGGGGATTGGCCTTGGCCGCCTTGGCTGCGCCGAGCGCGCCGTTGCACTGAAACTGGGCAAGATCGGGCCGGTCCGAAACCTGGACCGCGCCGAATGCGGCATCCAGCCCTTCGGCGGCGAAGGCGTTCCCCACCGTCCGCGACAGATCCGTCGTGAGCGAGGTCATGGCGTGAACCGGCCCATCTTCTTGTTGTAATCGACTTGCGCCGGCGTCATCTGGAATCCCGCCATCAACTGATATTCGTAAGGGAAATGGCCGGTCTCCAGATGGATGTCGAAATCATCTGGCGATTCAGAAAAGGTCGCGCTGGACGCGCCGGGCGCGAAATCGAACGTGACATTCAAGATGCGCTTTTCCACCATCTGGTCGCCCCGTGTCACCGCCACGAAATACGGCACCGTATAGCGGGCCCCGTCGGTGGTCGGCGCCCGGGTGGCGCGGAAATTCAGCCGGATGCTGGAATTGGTTTCGCCGGTCTTGCGGTTGATGTCGCAGCTGGTGCTGACGCCCGTAAGCGCCACCCGATAGGCCTCGCCCGACAGGTCCTGCGAGGCGCCCTGGCGGAAGACCGCGATCTGCGACGCATCGGCCAGAACCACGGGCACGGGGCAATTGTTGACCTTGGTGCTGGAGCAGCCGGCCAACGCCAAAAGGGCAAATCCGAGAACGGCGAAACGGGAAGGCATCATGGGTGTTAAGATCCGGCTCAGACTTGACTTTTTGAAGGCTGCGGCCGACTTCTCGGCACGGTTTCCTTTTGGGCGGCGGACTTTACCCAGCCGAGCCCCTTAAGGGAAGCAGTGCAAAATGGGGCGTCATGGCGGTCTATACCGATGTGGGATTCGAGGAGCTGGAAAGCCTGCTCGGCGGCTACGATATCGGCACGCCCCTGGCGTTCAAAGGCATCGCCGAGGGGGTGGAGAATTCCAATTTCTACCTCCAGACCGATCACGGTGCTTTCATTCTCACGCTCTATGAGAAGCGGGTAAAGACGGCCGACCTGCCCTTTTTTCTGGGCCTGATGGAGCATCTGGCCAGTCACGGCCTCTCCTGTCCCCAGCCTTTGCGCGACCGTTCGGGCGCCCAGTCCTTCGTCTTCAAGGGCCGTTCCGGGGCGATCTTCACCTTCCTCAATGGCGTCTCCTTGCGAAAGCCGGAAGCGGTTCATTGCGCGGCGGCGGGCCGCGCCCTGGCCCAGCTTCACCAAGCCGGGCGGGATTTCGCTCTCACCCGCCCCAATGCGCTGGGCCCCGCGGGCTGGCGCGAATTGGCCGAGGCGACGCGCGCCCGGGCCGATGCCGTGGAGCGCAATCTGGGCGCATTGATCGGCGATGCGCTGGCGGATCTGGAGCGGGATTGGCCGGCCGGCCTGCCCAGCGGCGTCATTCATGCCGATCTGTTTCCAGACAATGTCCTCTTCATGCAGGAAAAGGTTTCGGGACTGATCGATTTCTATTTCGCCTGCAACGACACCTATGCCTATGACCTGGCGGTGACGCTGAACAGCTGGTGTTTCGAAGGGGATGGCGCTTACAACATCACCAAAGGCAAGGCGTTGATCGCCGCTTATCAATCGATCCGCCCCCTGACACGGCAGGAGCAGGATGCGCTGCCGGTGTTGATGCGCGGCGCCGCCTTGCGCTTCCTGCTGACCCGGCTGTTCGACTGGCTCAATCCCGATCCCAACGCCTTGGTCCGGCCCAAGGACCCCCGCGAATATGCCAAGCGGCTGCGCTTTCATCTGAAGGTAAAGCAGTCCGGCGAGTATGGGTTGTGAGCCCGGAGCGTCGACCAGAAAAAATGGGAGCGGCGTCGGCCGCGAGCGATTTTTCGTCCGGGCGCGCGACCTCACAGAAAGTCATCGAGCTTTTCACCGATGGCGCCTGTTCCGGAAATCCCGGTCCTGGCGGCTGGGCCGCGATCCTGCGCAGCGGGCCGCATGAAAGCGAATTGTCCGGCGGCGAGCCCCGGACCACCAACAACCGCATGGAAATGACGGCAGTGATCGAAGGCCTGCGCGCCATCAAGCAGCCATCGCATGTGTCGATCCATACCGACTCCAAATATGTGATGGACGGCGCCAAAAGCTGGATCATCGGCTGGAAGAAACGCGGCTGGAAAACCGCCGACAAGAAGCCGGTCAAGAACGAAGATCTGTGGCGGGCGCTGGATGCCGAGCAGGCCCGCCATTTGTCGGTGAAATGGACCTGGGTCGCCGGCCATTCCGGACATGCCGAGAATGAGCGGGCGGACCAATTGGCGCGGAATGCAATCCCGCGCCAATATTAGTTTCCCGCTTAAAGCTGTGTCAGCATGTGATCGGCGCTTGAAACCTCGAACGCGCCCGGCGCTTCGACGTTCAAGGTCTTCACCACGCCATTATCGACGATCATCGAATAACGCTGGCTGCGCTTGCCCATGCCGAATTTGGATCCGTCCATTTCCAGACCGACCGCGCGGGTGAAATCGCCATTGCCGTCCGCCAGCATCATCACCGTTTCACCGGCGCCCTGGGCATCGCCCCAGGCACCCATCACGAAAGCGTCATTCACGGAAAGACAGGCGATGGCGTCGATCCCCTTTCCCTTCAGGGCGTCCGCTTTCTGGATGAAGCCAGGCAGATGCTTGGCCGAGCAAGTGGGCGTGAAGGCGCCCGGCAAGGCGAACAGGGCGACTTTCCTGCCCTTGAACAGATCGTCGGTCGATACCGGCTTGGGCCCGTCCTTCATCTGCATCAGAGTTACCGAAGGGATAGAGTCGCCCACCTTGATGGTCATGAAATTCTCCGTCGTGGAAGTGAAAGGAAACGCGCGAAGTTAAGACGAGGTTGCCGCCGCGGCACCCAGATGCCGGGAAATAAACGTCAATGTGTCGGATGGCGTGAGCGGCGGCGAGAAATAAAAGCCCTGGCCGAATTCGCAGCCCAGGGACGCCAGCCAGGCGGCATCTTCCGCGCTTTCGACCCCTTCGGCCACCACTGTGCGTTTCATCTCCTGCGACAAGCGGATCACCGAGCGCAACACCCGGCCCGCTTCTTCGCCGATCTCGCCATTGGCCTGGCGCGCCAGGAAGTTGCGGTCGATCTTCACCGTGTCGAAGGGCAAGTCATGGAACTGGCTGAGGCTGGACGCGCCAGTGCCGAAATCGTCCATCGCCAGTCCTGCCCCCAGGCCCTTCAGGCGCACCAAGGTGGCAGCCAGGTTGGAATCGCTTGCGACCGCGCTTTCCGTCACTTCCAGGGTCAAAGTGCCCTGCGCCAATGCATTCTTGTGCACCGCTTCGGTCAGCAATTCCTCGAAACCCGGATCGCGCAGCTGGCGGCGGGAAAGATTGACGCTGACAAAGAGCGGCGGCGAGATGGAGAAATAGCGCTGCCAGTGGGACAGATCGCTCGCAGCCCGTTCCAGCGCGAAGCGCCCCAATGTGACGATTAACCCGGTTTCCTCGGAATGGGCGATGAATTCGCCGGGCGCGATCAATCCCTTGGTGGGATGCCGCCAGCGCAGCAGCGCTTCAAATCCCGCAACCGCATGGTCGGAAAAGCGCATGATCGGCTGGTAGAAGATTTCGATCTGGCCGCTGTCCAGGGCCTGGCGCAGATCCGCCTCGAGCGCCACCGCATCAGTGCGCGCCTGCGCTTCCAGGCCGGGCTCATAGATCAGGGCGCAAGCTCCGCCGCGCGCCTTGGCGGCAGCAAGCGCCAGTTCGGCATTGCGCAACAGGCGGACCGGATCGCGTTCGCCCGCAGCCAGCCCGGCGCTGGCGGGCGCGAAGATGCTGCGGCCTTCATAAGGATGCGGCGGATTGCAAAGCTCGACCAGTTCGTCGCCCAGCGCTCTGAGGCCGACATCCCCGGCCCGGAAAAGAAGCGCAAAGCCGTCGCCCCCGATCCGGAAGATCCGGGCTTCATTGCCGAAGCGTTCGTTCAGGCGCCGCGCCGTCTGCAGCAGGATGGCGTCTCCGCCGGTATCGCCGATGCTGGCGTGAATGGCCTTGAACCGGTCCAGATCGATCAGCGCCAGCTGAACGCGCGGCAAGTCTCCGTCCATCGCGGCCATGGCGTCGATCAAGGCGGGGCGCCCGCCCAGTCCGGTCAAGGGATCGCCCGCGACGGATTGGGTCTCCTTGCGGTCGGTGATATCGCTGAGAAGGCCCAGGCAATCCGACGGAACATCCTGTTCGGTCACGATGCTGGCGCGCAGTTCCAGCCAGCGCCAGCCGCCGCCTGCGCCGGGGGCCCGGAATTCCAGCCGGAACGCCTGGCCAGGCTGATCGCGGAACATATCCAGCGCGTCGCGATAGGTTTCCAGATCTTCGGGATGCAGCCGCGCCATCCAGTCGGAATGCGACAACGTGGTCCGGTGCGCGGACAGCCCCGCCATCAGGGCCGCATCGGGTGAAAGCGTGAGAAGCTGGGCGCGAAAATCCAGATCGAACACGCCTTGATGAGCCGCCCCGATCGCGGCCAGCGCCAGATTGGCGAAGGGCGCGGATGGATCGAGGGCGGCTTCCGGCGCGCTTTGCGCTTCCAGCAGGCGCGCGGCGTTCGATCCATGCAGGAATGGCAGGACCGCGATTTCCTCGCTGGCGATCACCGCCAGGGCTAGAAGGATCGCGCCGGCGGCGGCAAATCCGCCCGTGGTGGCGGGCGCGGTCAACGTCTCGCCCAGGCCGCCCAGGCTGGTGACGGCGGCGGCCAATGCCACCAAGGCGAAGGCCGCGGCACTGGGAGCGATCACTTGCGCCGCACGCACGCCGCGACGGCCGCAGAAGAACAGATAGGCCGCCACGGCGGCGCTCCCCGGCACGATCAATGTGTCGGTCACCAAGGTCGCGCCCGGCAGGCCCAGGTAAGAGGCCACGCCAAGGCCGCAAAGAATATAAAGCGCAATGCGGAACTGGCGGACGCGCGTGGGAAAAACTTCCCGCAAGGGGACGATGGCATCGGCCAGCCGCGCGCCCGCCGCCAGCGCCAACGCCGTCAAGAGCGCGGACAAGCCATAAGGCCCACCGATGCGCGTGGCGAGACTGGCATCGAACATGCCGGTGCCCGCCAGCCAGCTCCACAATAGCATGAACAAAGTCAGCGCCACCCAGCGCGGGGCGGCATGGCCGATCAGGAAAGCCAGCCCCGCCGTGATCAACGCGGCCGCGGCGATCAATGCGCCCACCGCCGTGGTGAAGATGGCCAGCTGGCGATTGTGCGAGGCCAATGCCGGCTCGGTCCAGGCCAGGAGCGACGGCGGCGCGTTGGCATAGCCCACCCGCACCGCCAGGCCCACTTGCGTTACCGGTGGGATGATGACGCGCCAGGCCCGCGCGCCATAGGCCTTGGCGGGTTCGACCACCACGCCGGAATCCGAACTGGCCACCGCAAGAATGGCGGGACGCGACGGATGCGGCAGAAGGCGCAAGGCCATGCGCGGCGGCTGCCCCGCCAGAAGAACGCGGATGGCGGGACGCACGCTGTTGTTGGTCACCGCCACCATGTACCAGGCCGAACCGTCACTCTCCGGGCCGCTGGCCGCGTGATACGGCGTAAGCTCGTGCCTCAGATTGACGACATTGGCGTCGCCGCCGAAATCCACCGGCCGCGGCGGATCGGCGGCGAGCGCAGCACCGAGGCTCGCCAGCAGCATGCCGATCAACAAAAGCAATAACGGTTTTCGCATCCGACTCTTTGCGGCTAAGGGGACCAGCACGGCTTGGGTTAACCTAGCCGCGCACCGTTCTTCAAGGAAGCTTCATCTTCCAGAAGCGCGAATTGAATGTGATCGCGCCATTCACCGTTGATCAGCAGATATTTTCGTGCAAGCCCCTCTTCGCGAAA
>JAFECO010000690.1 GCA_018242085.1 Pseudomonadota bacterium | reverse complement strand
CTTCATCGGGATTGGGCGCGAGTGTGAAGCCGTCGGACAAGACGCCCACCACCGGCGAGATGTCATAGCCCGTGCCGGTGCGATAGCGCGGCAAGTAGCCGGCGACACTGACAAAGGCCGGTTCGATCCCGGTCTCTTCCATGGTCTCGCGCAGCGCCGTTTCCACCGGCGACAGATCGGATGCTTCACTGCGCCCGCCGGGAAAACTCACCTGCCCGCTATGACGCGCCAGATGCGCCGTGCGCTGGGTGAACAGAATGCTGGGCTCGGGCCGCATGATCACGGGCAACAGCACGGCGGCCTCGGTCGCCGCGATCTGGTCCGGCGGCCGAAGTTCGGGATGCAGATCGTAATCGTCATGGCCGATATGATCGGGCGGCGCGGCCAAGAGCACGCCCCGCAGCGCGGCGAGCGGATCATCCTTCAGGCGCGCCATGACATCCCTCACGGCGCCCGGCCCATCACAAAGAAACTCTTATCGCTCCACACGCCCAGATCCTTGCCCCGCATCACGGCGCGCTCGACCAGCTGATAATAGACCGGCCGCGCCACTTTTGCCTCCAGCCCCCGGCGCACATGCAGATAAGGCACGGGCGCGCCACTTTTGGCATCGGGCACGAATCGCAACCCATGATTCGGGCCCGCCGTCACATCGTCACCCACATTGGTGGTGAATGTCAGGCACTGGGTTTCACCTTCGCCCGATAAAGCCATCGCCACCGCCATGAAGGGCGCATCCTCGACCGCGATCGAGAGTTTCTCCGCCGGTGTCACCAGCATGAACCCCTCGTCATCTTTGCGCAGGATGGTGGAGAACAACCGCACCAGGGCCGGGCGCCGGATGGGCTCGCCCTGGTGAAACCAGGTGCCGTCCCTGGCGATCCGCATTTCGCTGTCGCCGCAATAATCGGGATTCCAGCGTTCCACCGGCGGCAACCCGGCATGGCTCCGGGCAGCCGTCTCCAGTCCGGCAAGGCCCCGGCTTGAGGGAGGGCCGGAAGTTGGGTCGCGCGTCATGGCCGATTTATGCCGCTTCCGCATTATAAGTGAAGTGTGGAGGGGGTTTTGGCAGTTGCCACGGCCTGCTCAGGGTGCAGAATGACGGTTCCCCAGCATACGGCGGCAAGAAAGACACGAGAAAACCCGCATGATCCAGGACGCCGAGACCCTTAGCGGACACGATGCCCCGGCCCGGCTGGATGCCGCGGCCCAGACATTCGCCGCGGCGAAAAAGCGCTTGGGACAAGTGATCTTCGGTCAGGACGATGTGATCGAACAATCGCTGGTGACCCTCTTGGCGGGCGGCCATGGACTGCTCATCGGCGTGCCCGGCCTGGCCAAAACCAAGCTGGTGGAGACGTTGGCGATCGTGCTGGGCCTGGACACCAGCCGCATTCAGTTCACGCCCGACCTGATGCCCACCGACATCACCGGCTCCGAAGTGATGGAAGAAAGCGCCTCGGGCAGCCGCGCCTTCCGCTTCATCCAAGGCCCCGTCTTCACCCAGCTTCTGATGGCGGATGAAATCAACCGCGCCAGCCCCCGCACCCAATCGGCGCTTCTGCAGGCGATGCAGGAAAAGCATGTCACCGTGGCGGGGGCGCGTTACGACCTGCCCCGCCTGTTTCATGTGCTGGCGACCCAGAATCCGTTGGAGCAGGAAGGCACCTATGCCCTGCCCGAAGCCCAGCTCGACCGTTTCCTGCTGCAGATCGATGTCGGCTATCCCGACCTGGAATCCGAGCGCCGCATGCTGCTCGCCACCACCATGGGCGAGGAAGCGCGGGCCACGCGGGTCTGCGGGCCCGAAGATTTGATCGCCGCCCAGGCGCTGGTGCGGCGCATGCCGGTGGGCGAGAAAGTGATGGAGTCGATCCTCACCTTGGTGCGCGCGGCGCGCCCCGATTCCGATCATGACGAAACCCGCGGACTGATCGCCTGGGGCCCCGGCCCCCGCGCCAGCCAGGCCTTCATGCTGGCGGCACGGGCGCGCGCGCTGCTGGACGGACGGCTGACGCCTTCCACCGACGATATCGTGGCGCTGGCGGGGCCGGTCCTGCGCCATCGCATGGCACTCAGTTTCTCCGCACGCGCGGAAGGCGCCACCACGGCGCAAGTGATCGAAAAGCTCTGCAACGCACTGCTTTGAGGTATCTTGATTGACGGGATTTTCGCCGCTCCAGCATGAAGCGGACGCTTTGGGCGCGGGCCTGCCGCCGCTCATGGTGGCGGCGGACCGGCTTGCCGCATCGATCAGCCTGGGCGCGCATGGCCGCCGCAAGGCCGGCATCGGCGAGAATTTCTGGCAGTTCCGCCGCTATGGCTCGGCGGATTCGGTGGGCCGCATCGACTGGCGGCAATCGGCCAAGTCGCAACATCTTTTTGTCCGCGAGCGCGAATGGGAAGCCGCCCAGACCGTCTGGTTCTGGCGGGACGGCGATCCGGGCATGCGGTTCGGTTCGGGCGAGGTGAGCAAGCTTCAGCGCGCCAATCTTCTGCTCCTGGCGCTGGCCTCTCTCTTGGTGCGGGGCGGCGAGCGCGTGGGACTGATGGGCGCGGATTATCTTCCTGCCGCATCCCGTTTTACTCTGTCGCGCATCGGCCATTCCCTGCTCGACCCCGTTCTGCAGGAAAAGGAAAAGGCGCGGACCGAACGCCATGACGGCCCGCCCGCAACCCCGATCGCGCGCGGATCGCGCATCGTCTGGCTGAGCGATTTTTTGGCGCCCGATGCGGAAGCGCGCATGACCGGTTTCGCGCGGCTGGGCGCGGTGGGTCATCTGGTGCGGATCGTCGATCCGGCGGAAGAGGATTTTCCTTATAGCGGCCGGGCCCGTTTCGAATCCCCTCGCGGCCGGGACAGCGCCCTGTTCGGCCGCGTCGAAAGCATCGGCAAGGATTATCGCGCCCGCTTCGCCGCCCATGGCGAGAAAATCGCCCGCACCGCCACAAGACTGGGCTGGACCGTCACCACCCATCGCACCGATCATGCGCCGCAGAATGCGTTGATCGCGCTGCATGCCGCCATCGGGCCAAGCTGAGCGATGGGATTGTTTTCGTCATTGAGTTTCGGCGCGCCCTGGGTTCTGGCGGCGTTGGCGGCGCTTCCGGTCCTGTGGTGGCTGCTGAAAGTCACCCCGCCGCAGCCGCGCCGCATCCTGTTTCCGCCGATGCGCCTTTTGCTGGGCCTGAAAGACGAAGAACAGACGCCCGCCCATACGCCCTGGTGGCTGCTGCTTCTGCGCCTCGTGGCGGCGGGACTTCTGATCTTGGCGTTGGCCGACCCCTTGCTGGGGCGGGTGGTGAAAATCCTGGGCGACGGTCCTTTGGTCCTGGTGGTGGATAATGGCTGGACCGCCGCCAAACATTGGGATCAGCGCCAGACATTGATTTCCGACCTGCTCCGGGCCGCGGGCGACCGTCCCGTCGCCATCGTGCCCACCGCCACACCGGGTCCCGTGACCTTGATGGATGCGGGCGCGGCGGAAAAAACCGCGCGCGAATTAAAGCCCATGTCCTGGCCCGGCGACCGCGCGGCGGCCGCGCGCGAAATCGCCCGCGCGCATCTGGTAGGCCAGCCGCAGATTTCCTGGCTCAGCGATGGCATCGAAGACGGCCAGGGTGAGGCCCTGCACCGCGCGCTGGCGGCACTGGGGCCCTTGCGCGTCTTCACGCCGGACCAGCCCGCCTTCGGATTGCTGCCGCCCCGTCACGACGGCACCGGCTTCGCCGCCACCGCCATTCGCGCGCATGCGGATTCCGCAATGCGCATCCAGGTCGCCGCCATCGGGCCGCGCGGCGAGATGCTGGCCGATGCGCCGCTGGATTTCAAAGCCGGCAATCGGCGCGCGGACGCGCATATCACGCTGCCCATGGAAGTGCGCAACCAGACCGCGCGATTGGAAATCCGGGGCGAGGACAGCGCCGGCGCCATGCAGCTTCTGGACACCGGCGGCGCCGAGCGGCGCGTGGGTTTGGTTTCGGCGGCGGCGACGGAGAATGAACAGCCGCTGCTGTCGGACATCTATTATCTCGAACGCGCGCTCACGCCCTTCGCCCAAGTGGAAAAAGGCACCATCAGCGAATTGATCGGCCATCACGTTTCGGTGCTGTTCCTGGCCGATGTGGGCAAGATCAGCGGCAGCGACGCCGATGCGGTGACAAAATTCCTCAAAAGCGGCGGCGTCTTGATCCGTTTCGCCGGTCCGCGCATGTCCAACGGCAGCGACGAATTGGTGCCGGTCGCCTTGCGCACCGGCGGCCGCTATCTGGGCAGCGCCATGGCCTGGAACCAGCCGCAGCATCTGGCGGGCTTTCCCGCCGCTTCGCCGTTCAATGGCTTGGCAATACCGGCCGAAGTGACGGTGTCGCGGCAGATATTGGCCGAGCCCAGCGCCGAACTGGCGGACCGCGCCTGGGCGCGGCTGACCGACGGCACGCCTTTGGTCACCGCCAAGCAAAGCGATGGCGGCTGGATCGTCTTGTTCCACATCACCGCCAGCCCCGCCTGGTCCACCCTGCCCTTGTCGGGACTTTATGTGGACATGCTCAAGCGGCTCCTGGCGCTGTCGACGGGCACGCCCGCCGCGTCGCTGGCGCGGCTGACCAGCCTGGCGCCCCTCAGCATCATGGACGGCTTCGGGCGCCTGCAACCGCCCACGCCGGACATCACGCCCATCGCGGCGCGGGCATTCGAACACATGACCGTGTCGGCCAAGCATCCGCCCGGCCTTTACGGCGCCAAGGGCGTGGCCAGCGCGCTGAATGAATTGGGCGCCGACGCGGTCCTCACGCCGCTCAGTGTTTCGGGCATGCAAAGCTATGGCGAAGCGCGCACCATCGCGCTGCAGCCCTATCTTCTGGCATTGGGCGCGTTGCTGCTGTTCCTGGACGCCTTGGTGTCGCTGTGGCTGCGCGGCTATTTTCCGCAACGGATGCTGGGCTCGGCGGCCGCCGCACTGGTATTCTTGCTTGTCGCCGCGCCCCATGCTCGCGCCGATGAGGCCATCAATCTCAAAGGCGCGCTCGACACCCGCCTTGCCTATGTGATCACGGGCCTTCCCGAACTGGATGAAATCAGCAAGGCGGGGCTGATGGGCGTGGACCGCGTGCTGCGGGCGCGCACGTCTTATGAGCCGCAGGATCCGATCGGCGTCGATATCGCGCGCGACGATCTGGCTTTCTATCCCTTGCTCTATTGGCCGATGGATCCGCGCGAAAAGAATCTCACGCCGGACATGATCTCCAAGCTCAACGATTATATGCGCCTGGGCGGCACCATCCTGTTCGATACCCGCGATCTCACATTGGGCGCGGTGCGCGGCCCCAATTCCCCCGGCCAGCAGACCTTGCGCCGCATCACCCAGGGCCTGGACCTGCCGCCGCTGGAACCGGTGCCCGCCGATCATGTGCTGACCAAGGCCTTTTATATTCTCAAAGACTTTCCCGGCCGCTGGACGGGAGGACAGGTCTGGGTGGAGCGGCTGCCGCCCGCCGAAAAGAATGGCGAGCGCGCGCCCGCGCGCGGCGGCGACGGGGTTTCGCCGGTGATCATCGGCGGCAATGACTGGGCCGCCGCCTGGGCGATCGATCCGTCCGGCCATCCCTTGAGCGAGCCGGTGCCGGGCGGCGAGATGCAGCGCGAGATGGCGCTGCGCTTCGGCATCAATCTGGTGATGTATGCCCTGACGGGCAATTACAAGACCGACCAGGTGCATGCCCCCGCGCTTTTGGAACGGCTCGGAAAATGACCCGGCTGGCTTTCGATCCCCATATTCCCTTAAGCCTTCTGGCGATGTTGATCATCGCCGCCCTGGCGATCACGGCCTTCAGCATCTGGCGCGGAGCGCGGGGCGCCCTGATGCGCGGCATGGCCTTCGCCATTATTCTGTTCGCGCTGGCGGGCCCGATCCTGGTGAAGGAGACCCATGCGCCCCTGCCCGATGTTGTGGCGTTGGTGGTGGACCGCTCGCAAAGCATGGGCGTGGGAGAGCGCACCACCCAGGCCGATGCCGCGCTCGCGGCGCTGCGCCGGCAGATCGCGGGCCAGCCCAATCTCACCTTGCGCGAGACCAGCATCACCACCACCACGACCGGCGAAAATAACGGCACCCAGGCCTTCGCCGCCTTGAACAGCGCGCTGGCCGATGTGCCGCCCGGCCGCATCGCCGGGGCGATCATGATCACCGACGGACAGGTGCATGACGCGCCGGAAGCGCTGAACTTCAAGGCGCCGCTGCAGGTCTTGATCGCGGGCCGGCATGGCGAACGGGATCGCAAACTTACCGTGCTCAACGCCGAGCGTTTCGCCATCGTGGGCCAGAGCGCGCAGATGGTGCTCAAGGTGGATGATTTCGGCGGCCCGCCCGGCGGCAGCGCCGAAGTCAGCCTGTCGGTGGACGGCAAGCCCTTGGGCAACCGGGTGGTGACGGTGGGCCAGGAAACCACTTTGAAAGTCCCCGTCACCCATGAAGGCGAGAATATCGTGGAATTGTCGGCGGCGCCCGGCCCCTCGGAACTCACCTTGCAGAACAATCGCGCGGTGGTGTCGGTTTCCGGCGTGCGCGACCGGTTGCGGGTGCTGCTGATTTCCGGCGAACCCCATGCCGGCGAACGGGTATGGCGCAATCTCTTGAAGGCCGATCCGTCGGTCGATCTGGTGCATTTCACCATCCTGCGCCCCCCGGACAAGCAGGACGCCACGCCCATCGAAGAGCTGTCCTTGATCACCTTCCCCACGCGGGAATTGTTTCTGGAGAAGCTCAAAAGCTTCGACCTGGTGATTTTCGACCGCTATGGCGAAGCGGGCATCCTGCCCATGGCCTATTTCGAGAACATCGCCAATTATGTCGATGAAGGCGGCGCCTTGCTGGTGTCGTCGGGCACCGAATTCGCCAAGGACCAGAGTCTCTATCGCACGCCGCTGGCCAGCGTGCTGCCGGCGCAGCCTTCCACCGAGATATTCACGCAAGCCTTCCGGCCCCGCGTCACCGCCACCGGCCTGGCACATCCGGTCACCCGCGATCTTCCCGGCAGCAACAATGAAATCCAGTCCGAGCCCACATGGGGCCGCTGGTTCCGGCAGATCGGCGCCACCAGCATCGGCGGCCAGACCATCATGAGCGGACCCAACAATCAGCCCCTGCTGGTGCTGGACCAGGTGAAGAAAGGCCGTGTCGCCGAACTGATGTCCGACCAGATCTGGTTGTGGGCGCGCGGCTTCGAAGGCGGTGGGCCCCAGGCCGAACTGCTGCGCCGGCTGGCCCATTGGCTGATGAAGGAGCCGGAACTGGAAGCGGAGAATCTTTCCGCCGCCGTGGTGGATGGCGAGATGGTGGTGACGCGGCGGACCATGGCGGCCGACGCCAAGCCCGTCGACATGACCATGCCGTCCGGCGCGCATGTCACCATTCCCCTTGCCCGCATCGAAGCCGGGACATGGCGCGGCACAGCCAAGGTGCGCGAACTGGGTCTTTACCGTCTCACCGACGGCACCTTGTCGGCGGTGACCGCGGCCGGGCCGCTCAATCCGAAAGAAGTCGCGGACATGCGCGCCACCTCCGATGTCCTGGAACCCTTGGCGAAGGCCAGCGGCGGTTCGGTACATTGGCTGACCGATGGCGCGGTGGGCCTGCGCCGGGTCGCGCCCGCGCAGACCGCATTCGGCTCCGACTGGATCGGGCTTCGGCGCAACAATGCCTATCGCGTCACGGCATTGGAACAGCAACCGCTTCTGCCGGCCTGGGCCGCGCTGCTGCTGGTGGTGGGCTCGCTGTTTTTGGCTTGGAAGCTCGAAGGTCGTTAGACCGTCCGCGCTTGCCGGCGTCGAGGGCCGCTAACCCAGCGGCGCGCTGTCGGCACAAACCGCTTCGTCGATGCGGGCGCGGCGGATAAGACCGTTCAGATTTTCCAGCGCGCCATCGGCCAGCGCCAGACCCAGCAGGCGGCTCGAATCCACGGGACCTGGAAACTGCACCCGGCCGGGCGGCAATTTCGCAAATCCCGCGCGCGCATAATAAGGCTCGTCGCCCACCAGCAGGATCGCCCGCCAGCCTTTTTCGCGCGCGGCCGCGATCCCCGCTTGCATCAACGAAATGCCGATGCCGCGTCCGCGCTGGGCGCCGTCGACGGCCAAGGGCCCCAGCAACAGAACATCGTCATGGCCCACCTTGACCGGCCAGAAGCGGACCGAACCGCGCAAGGTCCCGTTTTCGATCGCGACAAAACCCAGCTCCGCCACCGCGCGCACGCCCTCGCGCAACCGGTACGCGGTCTTGGCGTAACGCCCGGGCCCGAACCCCGCTTCGTTCAATGCGGCGATAAAGGGTTCATCCCCGGCGCCTTCCTGCCGGATTTCCCAGTCGCGGATTTCTGCTGGTGATGACACGGAGCGGTTCCAGGAAAAGTGGGTCGTTAGCGGCAGCGTCGTGCGGCTGTTTTCCTCCGGAGCCGCGACAAAACCAGGAGATAGGCCGTTCGACTACGCGCGCGGGTGGGCAAAGGCAAGACTTACCAATGCGGTGCGGGCCCTGCGTCCGACGCAAGTTCGGCCAGGCGGCGCAAGGTCCCCGGCGCGGTATCCGGCGGCGGCGTTTGCGGACGGGCCCAGGTGATGGCCCGCACTTCCATGTTGGGCTGGAAATTCACGGTGGCGCCTTCGACGATATAGAGGGCGGTGATGTGGGTGACCCACCAGACCCGGCGGCTATAGAGTCCGTAGAGCCGCGCCGTGCCGCCGGCGAGCCCCACCTCTTCCTGCAGCTCCCGGCGCATGCCGGCCTCCGCCGGCTCGCCCCGGCCGATCCCTCCGCCCGGCAGCCGCCATCCCGTCATGTAAGTCTGGCGGACCAGCAGGACTTGCCCCTCTGCATCCATAATGACCCCGGCCACGCCAAAGGCCACCGGATTGAGAATGGATTTCATCGTCAAAAGCAGGCCGGTCAGGATGCGGGATGCGTCCAAGAACTACCCTTTCCGTCGTAAATTCATAAACCGCTTGATAACCAAGATTTCGTAACCTGCGCTGGCAGTCTCGGCGCCTCGCGTCCATTCCGCCGGCACGTTCGGGCAAATGGACGGCTCCTCCATAGGGTGCCGCGATTGGCGTGAAGCCGGGGATAGTAACGCGTATGGCAGGGTCTGCCTTGGAAGTGCTGCGGGTGCTGGTTGTCGAGGACAACAAGCATATGCGATCGCTTCTGCGTTCGCTGCTGAATTCCATCGGCATCCGCGAAATTCATGAAGCGGCCAACGGCACCGTCGCCCTGGACATCCTGCGCGAGAAACCTTGCGACCTGGTTCTGTCGGATCTGGCGATGCTGCCGATGGATGGGATCGATTTCACCCGCGATGTGCGGCGATCCCCGCGCAGCGCCAATCCTTTTGTGCCGGTGATCATGATCACCGGGCACACCGAGCGGCACAAGGTGGAAGCGGCCCGCGATGCCGGCGTCACCGAATTCATCGCCAAGCCCATCACGGCCCAAGGCCTGTTCGCGCGCATCGCCGAAATCCTGGAGCGGCCCCGTGCCTTTGTCCGCTGCGAATCGTATTTCGGCCCCGACCGGCGGCGCAAGGCACAGGAGAATTATACGGGACCATGGCGTCGGCATGGGGATCGCTACGACCTTCAGGTGTGAATGAGAAAAAAGCAAGTCATCCCGCCAGACGATTACCCTCAGATGGTGAGCAAGAGCGACGCGGCGAAAATGGCGCGCACTCTGCGCTCGCCGGAAGCCGCCGCGCGCGGCGCCCATGCGATCCGGAGCCACGGCCCGAAACTGCGCCTGGCGGTGCACGATTATGTGCGCGAATTGGAAAATGCGGCCGGCGATCTCCGGCTCGTCTTCGAAAAGGCCCATGAATTGCGCGGCTTCGCGGAAACCGCGGGATTGCGCGCCACCGGACGCATCGCCGGCGGGCTGTGCCGTTATTTCGACGAGATGGAAAATCTCCGCGCCCAGCCCGACAAGGCCGTCATTGCGCTGCATGTCTCGGCGCTTGCCCGCGCCGCCCGCGCCAAGGATGAAGCCGGCCGGATGAGCGATGCCGTGGTCAAGGAGCTGGCGGCGCTGGTGGCGCACAAGCTGGCCGAAATCAAAGCCGCGCCGTGACGCCGATTGAGGAAGCGTTAACACTTCGCTCCGCCGAAATGCTGTGCAATTCACCCCTCCTTAAGCCCTGGCGTTAATAATAAGGCCATCGTGCATTTCATCGCGAAATGCCGTCTTGGATTCGGTCGCGGGCAGGTCTTCTTTTCATGCTTCAGTTAGGCGGCATTGTCGTTCTGTTTGCGTGCGTGTTCGGCGGCTATCTGATGACCGGCGGTTCGCTGGAAGTCGTGATCGAAGCGGCCCCGCACGAAATGCTCACCATTTTCGGCGCCGCCATCGCCGCGATGCTGATCGCCGGCTCGGTCTTCAACCTGAAGAAGATCGGCGGCAGCATGGGCCAGATCATTTCCGGTCCCCGCTGGAAGCCGGGCGACTACCGCGACCTTCTCTGCCTTCTCTTCCTTCTGACCAAGACCATGAAGTCCAAGGGCTTGATCGCCCTGGAAGCCCATATCGAAAAGCCGGCCGAATCCTCGATCTTCAAGCGCTATCCCAAGATCATGAAGGACCATTTCGCGCTCGATTTCATCTGCGACACGCTCCGGATGATGACCATGAGCCTGGAAGACCCGCACCAGGTCGAGACCGCGATGGAAAAGCAGCTGGAAAAGCACCATCACGAAGCCCTGATCGGCGCCAATGCGCTGCAATCCATGGCCGACGGCCTTCCGGCGCTGGGCATCGTCGCCGCCGTCTTGGGCGTGATCAAGACCATGGGCGCCATCACCGAACCGCCCGCCGTGCTGGGCGGCATGATCGGTTCGGCCCTGGTCGGTACGTTTCTGGGCGTGTTTCTGGCTTACGGTATCGTCGGCCCCCTGGGGGCGCGGCTGAAAGCCGTCGCCGACGAGGATTCGCTGTTCTATCACGTGATCCGCGACATCCTGGTCGCGCATCTGCATGGCAATGCCGCGCAGGTGTCGGTGGAAATCGGGCGCGGCAGCGTGCCGGGCGAATATCAGCCCAGCTTCCAGGAACTAGAGGCGGCGCTGAATTCCATCCCGCCGGAAGGCGCCTAGTTTCATCCGCTCCCGGCCCTCGGCCACCGCGACAAAGAAAACCGCCAGCGCGCCGGAGAGGATGCCCAGCGGCATCGCATAGGTGACGTCCATGTCCGAGCCAAAGACCACAATGCTGCAGACGATGACGCCCGTCAGTTGCGCGACGCTTTTCGGCATGTCCAATACCCACCTGTTTTGTCCCGATTCAGGACACAGAGATGGGAACTTGGGAAGCAATTTCTTAACGATAGTTAACGGCGCGCCGTAAGCACCGGAAAGCCGCCTTTTTCCAGCCCGGCGCGGATTTCCGCGGCATGTTCGGCATCGCGCGCCTCGATCACCATGCCCAGGGTGGCCGATTTGGCGGAGAGGCCGCTCATCATGCGGTTGTGGGAGACTTCCAGGATATTGCCGCCTGCCTCGCCCACCAGCGCCGCCACCCGCGACAAGGCGCCAGGCTGATCGGCGATCGCCACATCCAGAGTGAGAATGCGGCCTTCGCGCGACAACTCGCGCAGGATCACATTCGACAGCATCCGCATGTCGATATTGCCGCCGGACATCACGATGCCGACCTTGCGGCCCGCGAACAATTCCCGGTTCTTGAGCACGGCGGCAAAGCCCGCCGCCGCCGCCCCTTCGATCACGGTTTTTTCGATTTCCAGGATCATGGCCAGGGCATGCTCCATGGCGGATTCGCCCACCAGCAGAATGTCCGTCACCAGCGCCTTGACGATTTCGGTGGTCAGCGCGCCCGGATGCTTGACCGCGATGCCTTCCGCGATGGTCTGGGCCGGGGCGTCCTGGGTCAGAGGCTCGCCCCGCATCGCCTGGCGCATCACCGGATAAAGCTCGGCCTGCGCGCCATAGATGGTGATGCCGGGCTTCAGCGCCTTGGCCGCCACCGCGATGCCCGAAATCAGTCCGCCGCCGCCCACCGGCACCATCAAGGTATCCAGTTCGGGCGCATCCTCCAGCATCTCCAGACCCAAAGTGCCTTGGCCAGCGATCACTTTCACATCGTCATAAGGATGAATGAAGGTGAGGCCGTCGCGGTCGGCGATGGCGCGGGCCGCGACATTGGCTTCCTTGAGATCGTTGCCTTCCAGGATCACCGTGGCGCCGAAATCGCGGGTGTGCTTGACCTTGGTGAAGGGCGCGGTCACCGGCATCACGATGGTGGCGGGAATTCCCAAGCGCCCGGCGTGATACGCCACGCCCTGGGCATGATTGCCCGCGCTCATGGCGGCGACGCCGCGCTTGCGCTCCTCCGGCGTCAGCGCCATCAGGCGATTATAGGCGCCGCGTTCCTTGAAAGAGGCGGTGAATTGCCGGTTCTCGAACTTCAAATAAATATCGCAACCGGCGATTTCGGAGAGGGTCTGGGAATGGCGCATCGGCGTGCGCACCACATGGCCCGCGATGGTCTTGGCGGCGGCCCGGATATCGTCCAGCGTCACAGGAAGCGGTTCTGTCATGATCGCAAATCCAGCGGAAATCCCCGAACGGCCAAGTCCTAGCATGCGCCGGGGGTCTTGCTAAGCGCCGCTGAACGATAAGCCTATTTTCCCTTTATGGCCGATTGGCTCTGATTCTGGTTTTGGCGAATGAACCGCGCGACATCGTCGTGCAGCGATTTCAAGGACTCGTCATTGGCATAGACCATATGGCCCGAAGGATAATAGTGATACTCGATATTGGCCTGCAGCTTGTCGGGAATGGGAAGGTGCCGCATCTCGTAAAGCCCTTCGAAATAGGGCGTGGCGAGATCGTAATAGCCCCCGGCCACCAGCACTTTCAGATTCGGATTGGTTTTCATCGCCGATGCGAGGTCGGGCATCAGGTTGAGGATGCCCGGCTGGGGATCGGTCGCGCCCGGCGGCTTGTGATTCGACGTCCAATATTTGCCCACATCGATCTCCGGCCGGTAGGAACGGCCGTCGCCATAATGCAGATCCTTGCGCACATAATCGTTGAAGGACGAAACATAGGCCGAGGCGATGGCCGCCGATTGCGGGTCATATTCCGCCTCGCGGCTCAAGGGATCCAGATCGGGACCGGAGAAGCGCGTGTCCAGCCGTCCCGTGGTCACGTCATCGCCGTCCTGGAGCATTTTCTCGAATTGCCCGCCATTCACGCGCAGATTCGACTTCAGGATATAGGCCGCCGGCAGTCCGGTATAATGGGCGAGCTGCTCGGCGATCGCCTCCTTGCGCTTGGGATCGATCGCCGCGCCTTCCTGCAGCGCCAAGGCATAGTCCGTGGTGGCGAAATGCTCGACCTCTTTCAGGAAAGGCTCCAGGGCCGCGGGCCGCGCGGCGCCCAGGCGATTGTGATACCAGGCCGAGGCCGCATAGGTGGGCAGCGCCACGATGTAGGACTGGTCGGTGCCGGGATTATATTGCGGCGTATCCGCGCTGAGGTCGAAATTCAGGATCTGCGACAGCTGGATCACGCCGTTGAAATCCACGCTGTTGCCGGTTTGCAGGAGATTGATCAGGTTCGCGTTGCGGGGCGTGCCATAGCTTTCGCCGAACAGGAATTTGGGCGAATTCCACCGGTCATATTTGGACAGAAAACCCAAAATGAATTGACTGAAAGCATAGGCGTCGGGGTCGACGCCGTAAAAGGCCTTTTCCTTGTCCTTGCCGGCGATCCGCGAAAAGCCCGTCCCCGGCGCGTCGATAAACACAAGATCCGACACATCCAGAAGACTGTAGGCGTTTTGGATCAATTCGTATGGTGCGGCGGGAACATGCGTGTCGCCCGGCGTGTGAACCCGGCGCGGCCCGAAGGCGCCCATATGCAGCCACACGGTGGACGAGCCGGGCCCGCCATTGAACAGGAAGGTGATGGGACGGTCCTTGGCCGGCGCGCCTTTCTTGAAATAGGCGACGTAGAATATGGAGGCTTCCGCCGAGGTGGGATTGCGGTCGCCCAGATCCTGCTCGTTTTTCTTGTCGGCGTCGCTTTGCTTGCTCTTGTCTTCGTCCTCGCCCGTCTTGCCGGGATGTTCGCGCCAGGCCGCGTCGTCCCAATCCTTGGGATGCACGATGATGGTGCCGGCCGTCGCGCGATAATCGATCCGCGCGCCCTCCACCGTGACGCTGCCTTCGCTGTCCACGCTTTCGGGATGGAACAAAACGCCCTGGTCCGGCGCGGCGCTGGAGAGGGCATCGGGTTTGCTGGTTTGATTGGCGCTTTCCGGCCGCAGCGGCGAGGTGGCGGCCCATGTCGCGGGCGCCAAGGCGATCAGCGCCGAAAGTCCAAGGATTACACTGCTGCGTTTCATCGTTGCCGCCCTGTCATCTTGAGTCCGATGCCGCGCAAATCCATGGAATATCCGCGCGCGCCTAGGCCAAGGTCTAACATGCGCGCCAAGCTTTGCTAAGCATCGCCAGTGCGCTCCTGGGCTGCATGCCAGGGTTGCGTAAAGATGCGGGCTAAAAAAACAGATATTCCTTACGGGCGGGGAATATGCCGCCGGATGAAGGTCAGGCAGGTCGCGGTTCCGATCAAGGCAATGGTCAGGGCGGCGAAATAGCGCGAGCCGCCCGCATCGACCAATGCCGCGCCGCCATAAGATCCAACGATGGCGCCCACGCGCCCTATCGCCAGGGCTGTGCCAGAACCGGTCGTCCGCACATCCGCTTTATAAATATGGGCCGACAAGGAATAGAGCGTGGTCTGGGCGCCGTTGGTGAAGAGGCCATGCAAGGCCATCCAGATGGTCAGATCCTGAACAGTTGGATGCGTTTGCGACAAGACCGAAAGGACCGCGGCGCATCCCGCCGCCAGGATCGTCATCAGGACCATGGAGATGCGCGAACCGAATCTGCCGATCAGCCAGGCGCAGGCGATGGCGCCGATCACCGCGCCGAAATTATACGCCGCCACAGTACGGCTCGCGCTGGCCAGATCCAGCCCCATGCTCGTCATCAAGGCCGGCGCCCAGTTGAAGACGCTGTACACGGCGAACAGGTTGAAGAAAAAAGCGCCCCACAGGATCAATGTGTCCCGCAAATAGAAGGGCGAGAATATCGCCAGCAATGCGGGCTTGCTGGAATCGCTGACTTCGGTGAGATCGATGAACCGCGCGCGCGGCGGAATCTGATGCCCGAAGCGCCTCAGAATTTTGGCGAGCTCTGCGAAGCGCCCGGGCCGGCGGGCCAGGTAGCGCGGCGATTCCGGCAAGGTCCACAACAGAATGACCGCCATCGCCAGCGGCGCGGCACCGCCCAGGATGAACAAGGCACGCCAGCCGAAAGCCGGCAACATGGCCGCCGCGATCAGTCCGCCGATCATGCCGCCCAAGGGAACGCACACGATGGTGAGCGCGACCGCCATGGGCCGGTTCCTCTGCGGCGAGAATTCCGCCGCCAGCGCGGCCGCATTGGGGAAGACACCGCCGATGCCGATACCGGCCAGAAGCCGCAAGATCAACAAAGGCGAAATATCATGGATCCAGGCAACCGCGCCGGTGGCCAATGCGAACAGGACGACGCTGCCGATCAATGCCGTTTTGCGGCCGATGCGGTCGCCCACCAGGCCGCCAAGACCCGCGCCCAGCCCCACGCCGACCAGGCCGATCGCCAGCACGGGCGCAAACAGGCTTCGCGCCGCATGCCATTCGGCGATCATCGCCGGCAAGGCGAAGCCGAGGACCTGGTTGTCGTATCCGTCCAGCAAAACGGCGAGCGCCGCCATGAAGACATAGATCTTGGCCCAGAATGGCCAAGCGCCTTGATCGATCAAGGATCCGACATCGATGACCGGATCCGCGTGCGAGGTTTGCGCTTGCGCGTCCATCAGGCCACCCCTTCCGGCTTGGGCGGATGGATGAACCGCCAGGGGCTGACTTCGGCGGGCCCTTCGTTGCGAATTTCGATCACCTGCGGCCCGCCTTCGTTCAACGCGCGCTCCAGCTCGCGGCCGAAGCCTTCCGGCGTGTTCACGCTGGCGCCGCGCAGGCCGAAGGATTCGGTAAATCCGACAAAATCCGGATTGCGGAGATCGGCGACAATGGTGCGCCCATCGAATTGTTCGAGCTGATCGCGGCGCACATTGCCGAACGCATTGTTGTTGAAAATCAAAGTGACGACATCCAGGCCATATTGCGCGGCGGTCGCCAGTTCCGGCGCCGCGAACATGAACCCGCCATCGCCGGTGATCGCCACCACGGCTCTGCCCGGATGCGCCGCCTTGATTCCCAGCGCGGTGGGAAAACCCGAACCCAAGGTCCCCATATAGCCGGAGGTGACATAGGTCCGCGGTTCATAGACGGGAAATCCATACCAGGACGCAAAGCCGACTTGCGAAAGCTCGTCGGTGACGAAGCCGTCGCGCGGCAGGATCCGGCGCAGGACATCCAGATACGCCATTTGCGGTTGAACCGCACGGATCTGGATCTCCGCAAGACGCGCGGCATCCTTGATGGTTTCGCGCCGTCCCTTTTCCCGTTGAAATCCGCCGCGGCGGACCGCTTCGGCGAGAAGTCCCGTCGCCTGACCGGCATCGCCCACAATCGCCACATCGGGCACAAGCCGCTCCATCTCACGGGGGTCGATATCGATGCGGATGGTCTTCAAGCCCGGCGGCTGCCAGGACCAGCGCCATGACGGCGCTTCGAGGCGGGTTCCGATCCCGATCATCAGATCGGTCTGGGGCCACAGATTATAGGCCGCCGCGATGGTCAGGCCCAATTCGTGATCGTTGCTGACGATGCCCCTGCCGCTGCGAAAGCCCACCACCGGCGCATCGATCTCTTCGGCAAGCGCCAGGATGGCTTGCGCGGCGCCGAACGCGCCCGCGCCCACGAA
This sequence comes from Pseudomonadota bacterium, assembly GCA_018242085.1. Lineage (GTDB taxonomy): Bacteria > Pseudomonadota > Alphaproteobacteria > Micropepsales > Micropepsaceae > Rhizomicrobium. The sequence goes on along the minus strand of JAFECO010000690.1, from coordinate 17,170 downwards.
AATCATCGGATGCCGGCTGGCCTTGATCAGCTTGGCGGCGGCAAGAATGTGATCGGGATCGACGGATGGCGGCGCCAGAGCCGGCAAAACGGCGCCTTCATCCACCTTGCCTTTTTGCATGAAGACATCCCAGGGCATCTCCAGGGCGGCGGGCCCCTGACGTCCGGACAGCATCTGCTGGAACGCGCGCGCCACGCCAACCCGCGCCTCGGCGGGAGAGTTGACGCGATCCGCCCATTTCACGAATCCCCGCATGGTCGCCAATTGATCCGGCATCTCGTGCAGATGCCCCCGGCCCTTGCCCAGAAAAGCATTCGGCACCTGACCGGTCAGCATCAGGACAGGTTCGTTGCACCCGAACGCCGTCAGGAGCCCCGCCGCGGCATTCAGCATGCCCGGCCCTGGAACAACGGAGAACACCGATGGGCGTCCGGTGGAGCGGGTGTAACCGAAAGCCATATAGGCGCAGGCCTGTTCATGCCGCGCGCCGATCACCCGGATATCTTTTTGTGCCCGATGAAGCGCGTCGAACAGACCATATGTCTGAGCGCCGGGGAGCCCGAAGACCGTGTCGATATGATGATCCTTCAGGCCAGCCACCAGCGCTTCACCGCCGGTCATCTCAATCACGGAGCCCCCTTCGGAATTTCGGAATCGATCACGCCTCAATGAAATTCATGTGATCCGTGAAAGGGGAGAATTTCAATAGCGCCCTGGCTGGCGCGCGCCGAGGCGGCGCAAGGGTGCAGGCTTCGCTGCGGATATCCGCGGCGTACAGAATAATGCTGTATTTTCAATATGTTACGCGACAGGCCGGGACGGAAGGCCGGACGCGATGGTCAATTTTTATAGGCCTGCCGCGTGACGCGGGCGGCAAACATATAGCCCCCGTTGCGGATCGTGCGGATGATCGCGGGGTTGCGCGGATCGTCCTGCAATTTTCTGCGCAAGCGGCCGATACAGACATCGATGCTGCGATCGAAGGATGGCGAATGGTTGCCATAACAGGCGTCCATCAGCTGATCGCGCGTGAGAACCCGGTTGGCGCGCGTCACCATTGTTTCCAGCAGCTTGAATTCACCGCTGGTCAGGCTGACGGCATGGCCTTCGGCGCCGTGCAATGACTGGGCCGTGGCGTCCAGGACCCAATTGCCGAAGCTGAAACGTTGATGGGCATCGTCGGCGGCCTGCGGAACGGCATCGCCTTCGCGCCGGCCGCGGCGCAATACGCAGCGCACGCGGGCCTGGATCTCGCGCGGTTCGAAAGGCTTGGTGACATAATCGTCGGCGCCGATTTCCAGTCCCACGACCCGATCGGCCAGATCGCCGCGGCCGCTGACAATGATGATGGCGACGTCGGAATGGCGGCGGATCTGCTGCGTGATGGTCAGGCCGTCAATGCCCGGAAGACCGATGTCGAGGATGACCAGATCCACCGGATCGGCGGAAATCACGCCCTCGATGTCGGTGCCCGTCTCCAGCGCCGTAACCCGGTAGCCTTCGGCCCCCATACTGCGCGCCAAAAGCGCGCGGACATCCGGATCATCTTCGACGATGGTGACATGCTTGGTCATTTCGTGCCCCCCAAGGCAGCAGCAAGGTTAACGGGACAGGAAATAGTGCCAATTTGTTACAAAAGCCCTAAATGCCACAGGATAGTGGCCTCTTCGACACAAGCTGAAACAATCCGACGCAGGGCCGAAAAACCGGGGCCAAGCGCCTCCCCTATTGCTTCTCCTGCCATCCGCCTTGGAGAAGAAAATGAGCTGGTTTCAGAATTTATCCATCCGCAGCAAGGTCATGACGGCCTTTGCCGTCGTCCTCGCAGTCACAATATTGCTGGGCACGTTCTCGATCACCCGCCTTTCGGCGGTCAACGACAATGCCCAAACCATCGCGTCCAATTATCTGGTCGCCATCGATGGCCTGGGTGATTTCGCCTATGGCGCCGTCCGCTATCGCCAGGTTCAGGCCTCGCAGATGCTGGCCAGCGACCTCGCCGGCAAGAAGGAAGAAGAAAAGAAGCTGGCCGAAGCGCTGGAGCAGGCGAACCAGGGTTGGGAAAAATATGTCGCCACGGTCGATGCCGGCTATGAGCGCGGCGTCGCCGACAAGCTGCATGCGGCCTGGACTGACTATGTCGCCGAGAACGAGAAATTGATGGAGCTTTCGGAAGCCGCCAAGAACGAACAGGCGACCGATTATTATACCAACGAGTTGCGCGCCACCTTCACCAAGGTCCAGGACCTGCTGAACGAAGACAAGGCTTATCAGCGCAAGGCCAGCGATGCGCAGGTCAAGAGCGCGGATGATACATATGCAAGCTCGCGCATGCTGATCATGGTTGTGCTGGGCGCTGCCGCCGCGCTGTGCGTGGCGATGGGCTGGCTGATCGTGTCGGGCGTTTCCACGCCGATCCGCGCCATGACCGGTGCGATGGGACGGCTGGCGCAGCATGACCTCACCACCGAGATCAACGGCTCCGAGCGCAAGGACGAAGTGGGTCAGATGGCCAAGGCCGTGCAGGTCTTCAAGGACAGCATGATCGAATCCGACCGCCTGAAAGCGGAACAGGAAGAAGCCCAGCGCGCCACCGCCAAGCGTGCGGCCCTGGTGGACCAGCTGACGCGGGACTTCGACGTCAAGGTTCAGGGCGTCGTTCAGGGCGTCGCCAGCCAGGCCACCCAGATGGAAGCCAGCGCCCAGTCGATGAGCGCGACCGCCGAGGAAGCCACCAAGCAGGCCAGCGCCGTCGCGGCGGCCTCCGAACAGGGCGCGGCCAATGTGCAGACCGTCGCTTCCGCCGCGGAAGAACTCTCTTCTTCGATCGCGGAAATCGGACGCCAGGTCAGCCATTCCAGCCAGATCGCCGCCACCGCGGTGACCGAGGCCGCAAAGGCCAACGAAATGGTCCAGGGCCTGCTCAACGCTTCGCAGAAGATCGGCGAGATCGTCGCCCTGATCAACGCGATCGCCGACCAGACCAATCTGCTTGCGCTCAACGCCACCATCGAGGCGGCGCGCGCGGGCGAAGCGGGCAAGGGCTTTGCCGTGGTCGCGGCCGAGGTCAAAAACCTCGCCACCCAGACCTCCAAGGCCACCGAGGAAATCGGCACGCAGATCACCAGCGTGCAGGGCGCGACCCAGAATGCGGTCAACGCCATCGCCTCGATCGGCAAAACCATCGGCGAGATCGACCAGATTGCCACCACCATCGCCGCGGCGGTGGAAGAACAGGGCGCCGCCACGCAGGAAATCGCCCGCAATGTGGAAGAAGCCGCCAAGGGCACCCAGGAAGTCTCGGCCAATATCGGTGGCGTCACCGAAGCGGCCAACTCGACCGGCGCCGGCGCCAACCAGGTGCTGACGGCCGCACGCACGCTGTCCAAGCAATCGGGCGACATGCGCGAGCTGGTGCAGACCTTCCTCACCCAGGTGAAAGCCGCCTAACGGCACTCATCCGGGCGAGGCTCCGGGGAAGGAACAGGCCGGTGAAGCATCCAAGCAAGCTTCCCACCCGCAAGGCTTGATAGCGCCCGGCCTGTTTCTTCCCCCACTTCCTGATCAAGGCAGACATCATGAGCACAGAGACCCTTGTTGCCCCCGCCAGCCGCAGCGAAGACGGTGCGGATGCTTTCGTAACCTTCACCGTGGCCGACCAGTTGTTCGGCGTGCCGGTGACCCGCGTCCAGGACATCCTGATCCCCGAAGAAATCGCGCCGGTGCCGGGCGGACCCCCGGAAGTGCGAGGCCTGATCAACCTGCGCGGCCGCATCGTCACCGTGATCGACATGCGCAAGCATCTTTCCCTGCCCAAGGCGGAAGCCGGCAGCGGCGGCATGTGCGTGACCGTGGAATGTCGCGGCGAATCCTACACCCTCTTCGTGGATTCCGTCGGCGATGTGATCACCCTTTCGCGCAGCTTGCGCGAAGGCAACCCGGCCACCCTGGACGCGGTCTGGCGCAACATGGCCGACGCCGTCTACCGCACCGATCGGGGCCTCCTGGTTGCCTTGCATATCGATCGCCTCTTGGCGATCGGAACCGAAGCCTGACTCTGGGAGCACTACCATGGACGATCTGCTTCAGGAATTCCTTGCCGAAACCACCGAAAGCCTCGCGGTGCTGGACGTCGAGCTTGTCCGCTTCGAGCGCGAGACCTCCGACGTCACCATCTTGAGCAACATTTTCCGCCTGATGCACACCATCAAGGGAACATGCGGCTTTCTGGGACTGCCCCGGCTTGGCGCGGTTGCCCATGCGGGCGAAAATATTCTGGGAAAATTCCGCGACGGCGAACTGGATGTCACCCCGCGCGCGGTCACGCTCATTCTCAAGGCGATCGACCGGATCCGCACCTTGCTTGCGGAAATGGAAAGCACGGGCGCCGAACCCGCGGGCAGCGACGCGGAATTGATCGCGGAGATCGACGCCTTGGCCGGCGGCGAAGCGCCGGTCCATGAACCGGACGCGGCGCCGGTGGAAGACCATGCTCCCAGCTTCGGCGATGGCGGGTTCCCTGTCGCCGCCGAACTTCTGGCCGAAGTGGCCGAAGCCATAATCCAGCAAAGCGATATCCCGTCTCCCGCCGCCAAACCCGAGCCTGTTCCCGCCGCGCCCGCGGCCGTGCCGGCCCCGGAATCCGCTTCGCCCGCGCCCCAGAGTGAAACAAAGGAGCCCGCGACCACCGCCTCCTCCATTCGCGTGAATGTGGATGTCATCGAAAATCTGATGACCTTGATCAGCGAACTGGTGCTGACCCGCAACCAGCTGATGCAGACCCAGCGCGTCCAGAAGGATAATGAGTTCAAAGTGCCGCTGCAGCGGCTCAGCCACATCACCTCCGACCTGCAGGACGGGGTGACGCGCATGCGCATGCAGCCCATCGGCAATGCCTGGAACAAGCTGCCCCGCATCGTGCGCGACCTGGCGGTCGCCACCGGCAAGAAAATCGAACTTTCCATGCAGGGCGCGGAGACCGAACTCGACCGCCAGGTGCTGGAGATGATCAAGGATCCGCTCACCCATATGGTGCGCAATTCCGCCGATCACGGCATCGAAGACGGCGCGCGTCGCCTGGCGGCGGGCAAACCCGAAACCGGCACCATCGCGCTCAATGCCTATCATGAGAGCGGCCACATCTTCATCCGCATCGCCGATGACGGGCGCGGACTGGATGTGGAGCGCATCCGCCAGAAAGCCATCGCCAACGGGCTGGCAACCGAGGCCGCCATCGCCGGCATGAACGAGCAGCAGATCCTGCAGTTCATTTTCCGGCCCGGCTTCTCGACCGCCGAAAAGGTGACCAGCGTTTCGGGCCGCGGCGTCGGCATGGACGTGGTGCGCACCAATATCGAACGCATCGGCGGGACCATCGAGCTCAACTCGGTGGCGGGGCGCGGCACCACCTTCCTGATCAAGATTCCGTTGACCCTCGCCATCGTCTCGGCCCTCATCGTCGAGGCGGCCGGACAGCGCTTTGCCATTCCCCAGCTGAATGTCGTCGAGCTGGTGGGCGTTTCCAACCATTCCGAAGTCCGCATCGAAACCATCAACACCTCGCCGGTCCTGCGCCTGCGCGACCGGCTCCTGCCGCTGGTATCGCTGCGCGGCGCGCTGGGGCTGGAGGCGTCCGGCACCGGTCATGACCGTTTCGTGGTGGTTGCCCAAATGGGCGCCCACACCTTCGGCATCATCGTGGACCGGGTCTTCGACACCGAGGAAATCGTGGTCAAGCCGGTGGCGCCGATCCTGCGCGGCACCCGCTTCTATGTGGGAAATACCATCCTGGGCGACGGCAGCGTGATCATGATCCTGGATCCCAGCGGCCTGTCCGGGGCAGCCGGCCAGATCGAAAGCGCCGATGCCGAGAGCAGCCAGGACCGCAGAGCGTCTTCCGACGGTCTGGGCGGCGACCAGGCGTCCTTCCTCTTGTTCCGCACCGGCGGCGGCGAACTCAAGGCCATCCCGCTGGAGCTGGTGTCGCGCATCGAGAGCCTGGAAGCGGCCACCATCGAGAATGTGGGCGGCCGTCATGTCGTGCAGTATCGCAACCATCTGGTGCCGCTGGTGCCTTTCGATCCCGCGCATCATTGGAAGGACGATGGCCGGCAGGACACGCTGGTGTTCAGCGACAATGGCCGCAGCATGGGTCTTGTGGTGGACGAAGTGGTCGACATTGTGCGCGACCGCATGGCGATCGAACTGTCTTCGGCGCGCCCGGGCCTTTTGGGCAGCGCCATCATCGCCGGCAAGGCGGTGGATGTGGTGGATATCGGCCATTTCCTGACCCAGGCCTTCACCGACTGGTTCGAGGTCGTCGCCCAGCACAAATCCTTGCGGCATGCGCTGTTGGTGGACGACAGCCCCTTCTTCCGCAATCTGGTCACGCCGCTCCTGGCCTCGGACAATTGGAAGGTCGCCACCGCCACGGACGGCGTGGAAGCGCTCAAGCTGCGCGAGGACGGCCGCCAGTTCGACGTGATCATCAGCGATATCGAGATGCCGAACATGGACGGTTTGGCGCTGGCCGGCGCGATCCGCAACGATCCGCGCTGGGGTGAAGTGCCCCTGATCGCGCTTTCTTCCCATGCCGGAGATGACGACATCCAGGCCGGCCATGAAGCGGGCTTCGACGAATATGTCGCCAAGTCCGACCAGATGCACCTGCCGGAGAATCTGGCCCGCGCCCTTCGCCAAGTCGCGGCGCGCGGCCAGAACCGCGCCGAACTCAGGAGGGCCTCGTGAACAACAAACCGCTTTGCCTGGTGGTCGACGATTCCCGCGTCATCCGCCGCGTCGCCATGGACATCATATCCAGCCTGGGTCTGCGCACGGCGGAAGCCGAGCATGGCCTTGCGGCCGTGGAATTCTGCGGCACCACGGTCCCGGACTTTGTCCTTCTGGACTGGAACATGCCGGAGATGGACGGCATCACCTGTCTCAGGTCGCTGCGCGCGATGGATCTGAACCCCCGTCCCATCGTGGTGATGTGCACCACCGAGAATGGGCTGGCCAAGATCCGCGAAGCCCTGGAAGCGGGCGCCGACGAATACATCATGAAGCCTTATGATCGCGATGTTCTGCTCGACAAGCTGGTGCAAGTCGGCCTGGTGGAACGCGCATGAACGGATCCGCCACACCGGTCAGTGTGATGGTGGTGGATGATTCCGCCATTGTGCGCGGATTGATCACCCGGACGCTGAAGGGCGATCCCAGGATCGACGTCGTCGCGTCGTGCAGCAATGGCGAGATGGCGGTGGTGCAAGCCGCCAAGCGCGCACTGGACGTGGTCATCCTGGACATCGAAATGCCGGTGATGGACGGGCTGACCGCGCTGCCGAAACTGCAGCAGGCAAATCCCGGCGCCCGGATCATCATGGCTTCCACGCTGACCCAGCGCAACGCGGCGGTCAGCCTGCGCGCCATGGCGCTGGGCGCGGCCGACTATATCGCCAAGCCGACCACGGACCGGCTGAACGCCAACGAGGAATTCCACCGCGACCTGATCCATAAAGTGGTCGCGCTGGGCCAGGCAAAAAAGCCCAAACCCTCGCCCGATGCGTCGGCCCAGCCGATCGCCAAACTCAACATGGTGGCGCGCGGCAAGACGATGCGCCCGCCCCGCATCATAGCCATCGGCAGCTCCACCGGCGGCCCCCAGGCGCTGCTCGCGCTTCTGGGCGCGCTTTCGCCGAAGGTTTCCTGCCCGATCGTGATTGCCCAGCACATGCCGGCGACCTTCACCACCGTGCTCGCCCAGCATATCGAGCGGGCAAGCGGCCGGCCCACCAGCGAAGCCGCCAATGGCATGGAGATCAAACCGGGCCATATCTATCTGGCGCCCGGCGACTATCATTTTGAAGTTGTGCGCGAAGGCGCAGGCTTTGCTGCCCGCCTGTCGCAGACCCCGCCCCAGAATTTCTGCCGCCCTTCGGTGGATCCCTTGTTCCGCAGCGTCGCGCAGATATTCGGCGCGGAAAGCTGCGCCATCATGCTCACCGGCATGGGCAGCGACGGCTGCGGCGGCGCCAAGGCCATCGCAGCCGCGGGCAGCCCGGTGATCGCCCAGGATGAGGCCACCAGCGTGGTCTGGGGCATGCCGGGAGCGGTGGCGCAGGCCGGCATCTGCTCGGCGATCCTGCCCCTCCCCAAAATCGCGAGCCATGTCGCCTCGCTGTTCGAAAGCGTAGCACCATGAGCAGCAAGGATTTTTCCGTCATCGCGTCATTCCTCAAGGATCGATCGGGGCTGATCATCAGCGAGGACAAGACCTATCTGTTGGAAACGCGGCTATCGGCGATCCTGCGCGAGCACAAAGTCGCGGGCCTGTCCGGCCTCGCCGACATTCTGCGCCAGCCGGGTCCCCATGCGGTGAAGGACAAGGTGGTCGACGCCATGACCACCAACGAGACCTCGTTCTTCCGCGACAACCATCCCTTCGAGACGCTGCGCCAATCCCTGATCCCCCGCCTGATCGAGCGCCGCGCCGGTTCGCGGTCCTTGCGCATCTGGAGCGCGGCCTGCTCGACCGGCCAGGAGCCCTATTCGCTGGCCATGATGATGAAGGACAATTTCCCCATCCTGGCCGGCTGGCGAATCGAAATCATCGCCACCGATCTGTCGCCCACCGTGCTCGACCGCGCCCGCACCGGCCTCTATTCCACTTTCGAGGTCCAGCGCGGCCTGCCGATCCAGATGCTGGTGCGCCACTTCGATCAGGAAGAGCCCAATTGGCGGATCAAGCCTGAAATTCGCCGGACCGTGGCCTTCCGCCCGTTGAACCTGCTGGAGGATTTTTCCTCTCTCGGCCAGTTCGACATCGTCTTGTGCCGCAATGTGCTGATCTATTTCGACCAGCCGACCAAGACCCAGATCCTGAACGGCATCACCCGCCGCATCGTCCCTGACGGAGCGCTGCTTCTGGGCGGCGCGGAGAGCGTCTTCGGCCTGTGCAACTCGCTTGCCGCGCTTCCGGGCCTGAAAGGCGTCTACGGCCATGCCGGACCGCCCAAGCCCTTCGTCCGTCAGCTTTCCGCCGCTTCATAGGAGAACGAGATGAGCCTCAACAAGAACATGCGCGTCGTCATCGTCGACGACTACACAACCATGCTGCGCATCCTGCGCAACCTGTTGCGCCAGCTCGAAATCGAAAATGTCGAGGAAGCCAATGACGGCGACACCGCTTTTCATTTGATGCAGAAGTCTCCGCCCGACCTGATCATCTCGGACTGGAACATGGCGCCGATGACCGGGCTGGACCTGCTGCGCAAGGTCCGCGCCGACGCGCGCCTCAGGCACATTCCGTTCATCATGGTCACGGCCGAGAGCAAGACCGAGAATGTCATTGCCGCCAAGCAAGCCGGCGTCTCCAACTATATCGTCAAACCCTTCAATGCCGACACGCTGCGGGCCAAGATCGCCAGCGTCTGCGGCGTGACGGCGTGAGGCGCCGATGGAGCCCCAATTCAACAACGCGTCGCGTCTGCTGGACGCGCACGGCTTCTTGGACCGCGTGATCGCGGAACTGCGGGTGCTGCAGTCCCCGCAGAAGGACACGCTGGTCAGCGTGCTGCAATATCTGTCCGACCATATCCGGACCACGCGCAGCGAAATCGGCGCGCTGCGCCAGGGCGGCAATACCCCCCTGTTCGGCAACACTGCCGACGAACTTGAGGAGATCATCACCGAGACCGCGCGCGCCGCCGGCAGCATCATGGATGCCGCCGAAGCGATCGAGAGCGTCGCCGCCACCTTGGGACCGCCCGCCAACGGCGCTTTGATGGAAGCCGTCACCAAGATCTACGAAGCCAGCGCATTCCAGGACATCACCGGACAGCGCATCACCAAGGTGGTGGGCGTGCTGTTGTCCCTGGAAGTCAAGCTTGCCTCGCTGACCGAGGCTTTCGGCTCCCTGCCGCAGCCGCCGAATGCCGGCCCGCAAGGCGATGAGGCGCTGCTCAACGGTCCGCAGCTCATGAAGAACGCCAGCAGCCAGAGCGATATCGACGCACTGTTCGAGACTCTCAGCTAGAAAATGAGCGCCGCGGCACAGACCCAGCACGAAGGCGAGAACGGTCAACTTTCGGATCAGGATCGGGATTCGCTGCATACGCTGGCGATCTCGATCCTGCCGGTCCAGACCAAGATCTTTCTGCGCGCGCGCATGGTGAAGAATTCGCGGTTGGAATCGGTGGTGGAATTGTTCAGCGGCGTGGGCTGCGGCCGCGGGCAGCTGGATGTGCTCTCGGTGGCGAAATTCCTGGCGCTGGAGCAGATCCCGCCCCATCCCGATGTGAAACTGCTGCAGACCATCAGCACCCTGCCGAGCTTCGATGTCTACAGCCTCAGGATCCTGCTCAGGGAACATCAGATCGCAATCACGGACAAGTCGGCGCTCACCCTGTCGGCGGCCAAGACCGCGTCCTTGAGCAGCTACATGGCCCATTTCACGCGCCCGCTGGTGGCGGAGATTTTCGGCAAGGACACCAAAGGGGCGGGCTTTCAGGACATATTGGGCATGTTCCGCGCCGAAAATGCGGAAGCCGTGCGGGCGCGGCTTGCCATGATGGCCGACCGGCTGGGCATTCCGATCGAGCGCATCCCGAAATTTCTCGAAGATTATGGCGATATCTTCATGTCGCTTTCCTATTACCGCAGCTGCCTGGATCAGCTTCTGCCCCAGGTCCAAAGCTTCATGGACGGGATCGCCCTGGTGAAAGCCAATCGCCAGCTGGCACAGGATGTGTCCCTGATGAAAATGGTCGGCATGCTCGAATCCACCATCAATGGCAGGCTTTCCAATATCACCGGAAAGATCGAGAGCTTCGAGCGCAGCACCAACGATATGTGGCGCGATCTCTCCGCGGACAAATTCAAAAAGATCGAATCTCTGATCTCGAATTACCACACCTCGATCGGCGGGGCGCTGTGCGCGCTGAGCGTGAAGATGCAGGCCTGGACCGAACGGTTTCCCAACACAAGCGGCGGCGTGGGCAGCCGCGCGGCCTTCATCATGTCCGACATGCGCCAGGGCATCGAGTATCTGCAGGTGGAGGAGGACGACGCGCCCATGCTGTCGGCACTTAATGGCTGACGGGCCCCACCGGTCCGCCGGCACCGGCCTCGTCCCCGGCTGGTCCAAGCCGCACTCCGGATGACGGCAATCGTGCCATTCCGGGCGTGATGTGATAACCTTGCCGAGACAGGGGGCAGTATGACGTCTGAACCCTTATTCATGCCGGCGCACAGCCGTTTCATGGCGCAGCGGCTGGCAGACGCAGCGATCGCGGCGGGAGCGATTCTCTCCTGCGGCGGTCTGTTTTACATCGATATCACGAACCCGCGCGGCGTCATGGACGGGATCGGCTATTCGGCGGTGGTGGCGCTCACCAACCGGTTCGGCAAGCGCGCGATGATCGTGTGCGCGATCGTCACCACGGTCCTGACATTCGCGGGCGCGGTACTGGGCCCGGACGCAGGCGTTTCGGTGGCGGGCATGTGGGCCAACCGGGCTTTTGCCCTGGCTTCCATCTGGGTGGTGGCGTTGATCATGCAAAGCCATATGGAGCTGGAAAGCCGCATCCAGACTAGCGAAGCCACCTTGCAGCGCCACAAGACCGCGCTGGCCGGCATGATGCGCGAATGTCTTTTGACCGACATCAGCCTCGACTGCCGGCTGGAATCCATCTGCCGCATCGGCGCCCAGGCATTGGATTGCAGCTTCGCCATTATCGGCCTGCGCAACCGCGACGATCGCAGCACCACGGTGCTGCAGGCCTGGCACAAGGTGGCGGCGCCCAACCTGCCGGTGGCGGGAACGGTTCTGGAGGCCGATCCCCAGCACAAAATGCGATTGCAGAATGAATTGACGGTCGCCATCGACGATACCGAGCAGGCCCCTGGCGAAGCCATCGTGCAGCGCCTGGCCCGCTGCTATGGCGTGCGGGCGACCCTTTCGTCCGAAGCCTTCCAGGATGCGACCCAGAGCGGGGTCATCATTTTCGCGAAACATGTCCCCTATCGCTGGAATGAGGAGGAGACAGCGTTCGCGCGCGCAGTGGCGAACCTGGTGGCGCTGCAGCTTTCGTCGCAAAAAAGCGCGGACACGTTGGCGGCGCTGGATCTGACCGATGACGGCATTTACACCGAAGACCGGAACGGATCGGTGCAATACGCCAACCAGGCCGCGAAACGTCTGGCCGGGCAGGGTCCGGAGGGTTCGATATTTCCGCGGCCCGCCATTCCCCTTCTGACCGAGCACGACGAACATGCGGTTCGCCTGGGCGGCCGCGATCTGGAAATTCGCCGCAGCCGCCTGGCCACCGGCGGGCTCATCGCGCGGCTGATCGACGTTACCGACCGCAATTCCGCCGATGCCGAACGGCTGCGGCTGGAAAGCCGCCTGAAACAGGCGGCCAAGCTGGAGGCGATCGGCCAGCTTGCCAGCGGCGTGGCGCACGACTTCAACAATATCCTGGGCGCCATTACCGGGTTCGCGGTTCTCATCGCCCAGGACAGCGTCCCTGGATCCGAAAACCACGAATTCGCCCAGCGGATCCTGAGCGCCTCCAGGCGGGGCAAGGAAATGGTCGAGCAGATCATGACCTTTGCCGAGACGCGCGAGGTCAGCCATGGCGTGGTCAATTTGGGCCGGGCCGTGGAAATCTGCGGCGACTTTCTGGGGCCCGGCATGCGTCCCGGCACGAAGCTGGAGATCCAAGCGCCGTCGGCCGTTCTTCTGGTGCGCGGCAATGAAATTCAAGTGGGACAGATGATCACCAATCTGGCCACCAATGCGCGCGATGCGCTGGATGGCCGAGGATCGGTGGAGATCGATGCGCGGATTGCCCGAAGCGACGAGATCGAGCGTTTGCGCAAATTCTCCAATGCGCCCACCGAACGGCTGATCGGCGAGCCGCGCCCGAACCTTTCTTATGCTTTGCTGACCGTCCGCGACACCGGCCATGGCATGGCGCCGGAAACCTTGGACCGGATGTTCGAACCCTTCTTTTCCACCAAGGGGCGGTTGCGCGGCACCGGGCTGGGACTGGCCGTGGTGCATGGCGTGATACGCTCCCATGGCGGGTTCTGCCATGTGAGATCCGAGATGGGGAGCGGCACCAGCTTCGATATTTTCCTGCCGCTGATCGAAGAAGGGATGGCTGCCGCCACCATGCCCGTCACCGGCGAAGGCTGGCGCGTGCTGATCGTGGACGATGAGACGGAGATGGCCGACATGCTGTCGATCGTCCTGGAGCGCCTGGGCTTTGCCACCGTCGCGGTGCAGAGCCCGTTCCCAGCGCTGGCGGCGATCGAGGAAGACCCGGACGCGTTCGACGCATTGCTCACCGACCAGCAGATGCCGTTGATGTCCGGCATGGAGCTGATTCAGGAGGCCAAGCGGGTGGCGCCTTGCTTACGCGCGGTCCTGTGCACGGGAAATCTTGCCGAAATGACAGAAGCTCAGGCGCTGGCGGGTGGCGCGGACGCGGTGCTCTACAAGCCTGTTGATATTCAAGCGATCGCGCAAGCGCTCAGGCCGCGACCCGGATCCCAGTAACTGAAATATAACACTGCGTAGCCTAGTTTGGATTTTTGATAAGATATTATGGCGAGGTCGTTTGGAGAGGAGCATGCGCATCCTGATTGCCGACGATCACCCGCTATATCGCGAGGCCGCGGCCTTGCAGATCAAGCGGCTTTATCGGGAAGCGCATATCAAGGAAGTTGCATCACTCGATGAGTTGCGCGCCGCGGCTGAGCAGTCGCCACACTTCGACCTGATCCTGATGGACTATCACATGCCGGGCATGTCGGCCGATGCATTGGCCGAGCTGGTCAGAGATTTTCCCACCACACCGCTTGCCGTTGTCTCAGGTGTCGTCGGCAACCAGGAGGTGCTGGCCGCGGCGCGCGCCGGCGTGCGCGGCTATATTCCCAAAACCTCGAATTCCGAATATTTCGCCCACACCGTTCAGCTGCTTTTGGCCGGTGGCACCAGCATTCCGACCGAGGTGCTGCTGAATGGGACCGCTGCCCATGGCAGTCCAGCCTGGCTCGCCAATATGAGCGCGCGGGAAAAAGAAGTGTTGCACGGCGTGGCCCTGGGCCGGTCCAACAAGGAAATCGCCCGCGAGCTGGGGCTGGCTGAGGTCACCATCAAGCTCCATTTGCGCAACCTGTTCCGCAAAATGAACGTGAAAAGCCGCGCCGAAGCGGCCGTGAAGGCCGTCAAAGCAGGATTGGGCTGACCTCCTATACTTCTGTATAGGCCACCTGGCCCGATGCGTCAGCGAATTTTCCGGCGGTTGGCATTAGACGCGTTCCTTCGGGAACAAAACGCCATGCCGGACAGAGAAAAAGTAGACGCGCTGGTGCAGTTGGCCGGCACGGTCGCGCATGAGCTGAACAATATTTTCACGGCCGTCGCCGGCAATATGTCGCTTCTGGAATCGAGCCTGAACAAGCAAGACCAGAATGCCGGCCTGGTCAGCGACATCATTCGCACCACCAATCGCGGCATCGAACTGTCTCAAAAGCTCCAAAGCTTTGCGGGGCGCCAGAAGCTCAATGTCACCCAATTCGATCTTAACCGCAGCGTCATCACGACCATCGGGCACCTGAAACACTCGCTTCTGCGCGGCATCGAGGTCGCGTTTGCACTGGAACCCACAAGCTGCATGGTGGCGACGGACCAGGAAAAATTCCAAAGCATGGTGGAGGAGCTGATCAAGAACGCCGTCACCGCGATGGACCATCGCGGCAGGATCGCCATCTGCACAAGTCAGGAGACGCTGCAGGATAATCAGATCCGCCAATTGCCGGCCGGAAACTATATCCGGTTCAGCGTGCACGACACCGGCAGCGGCATGTGCGCCGATGTGATGCGGCGCGCGCTGGACCCGCTCTTCTCCACCCGCAAGGGGCATCAGGGCTGGGGACTTGCGAAATGCGCCGGCTTTGTGCGCCAATGCAAGGGCGACATCATACTCTCCAGCGTCAAAGGCCAAGGCTCGGCCGTCGAAGTCTATCTGCCGCGAAATTAGACGGCCGGCGGCAATGGCGGGCGCACATCGCGGCCTCGCCGGTCTCGGTTTCGATCAATCGGTATTTGGCAAAACCCACATTATAATACCGTCCCTTAACGCAGCGGCCTCACCACGGATGCTGCGGCCAAGGCCATGCGCCTGCCGGCAAGTGTGGTCCATGCGCGCGCGCAATCCCAAATCTTATCGAACTGCGAGAGGAGCAGGGATACGGCAATCCCCAGCGCCAGCGAGGCGGCGATCTGGGCGAGCCAGAATTTTCCGAACCTGGCATGCAGGACGATATCGGTCAGGTACACGGGAAAAATATTGAAAAGATAGATGTAGAAACTCGCCGCGGCGATCGCGCCCACGACCCGGCCAGCCAATCTCGGCATCGAGACGCGGCGCACAAACACGATCAGCACGGCCGCAACAACAATCGCCAGCACATGGGTGTCGTTCCAACCCCACGCCATGGCCGAAACGGCCCCAAGCATGGCGAACAAAGCCAGGCGCAACTCCCATCCGGCGAGTGCTATCGCCCAACCCGCGGCGAAATAAATCAGCATCTGGTCCGGACTGCGAAACAGGTGCGCGGGCGCGTCGAGCATCAAACCGCCGATCAACCGGATCGCCAGGGCGGCACCCACAAAGACAAGGCTGAAAAGCCCGGGCCGGCGCGCGGCGAATTCGCGGACCGGCGGCACGGCCAGAACCAGGCAGATCAGGGCAACACACCAGGTCAGGCTTTCGATGAACCAATAAGTGTTGAGGATCCCGCCCCAATCGCCAAAAAAGGTACTGACAAACAACTGATGCGACCAGGCGATCTTCCGATTGATGGCGAAAACCGCGAGCATGATCCCGAGATAAATGACCAGATAGCGCCGGGCGAAATCCATGAACGCGCCACCGGATTCGCCCGCCAGGAGGCGCGTCTGCTGGAATCTCGCCCAGCTGAAGCCGGACAGGATCATCAACAAGTCGGCACCGCCTTGCATGTTATCCAAGGCGTGCTGAAACAGGATTTGCGTGATGGCCAGGCAGCGCACGACAATATCGCTTTCCAGCGACATCAAGCGCCAATTCGTGGTGGGTGGGGCCATATTGGCTCGCGCCAGCGCCCGCAAGCGCGCAAGAGAAAGCTTCTCCCACCCGTCCGGCGTCTCGCCCAGCGCTTCCTCGATGGCGATCGCGCATTGGACATAGCTGAGGGAATCCCCGTTCAGGCTGTCGAAGCTGTCGGAATCCGCCAAGGGGGCGCCGCGCGCCAACCGCCGGTAATATTGCTCCACCGTCTCGATCGGATTCGCCGTTGCGGGATTCATCGGAGCTTTGCCGGCGCGACCGGCGAAGAGAATGGCCGGATAGTCAACCTTGCCGCCCGGAAGCCGCGGAATCTCGGAGAGTTGGATGAATGCAAACAGGTCGTCCGGCAGATCCAGCGCAACCAGCGCCCGCCGCGACTTGTCGAGATCCCCAAGGGTGGCGGCAGCGATCACCACCAGGGCATCGTCGCCCGCGGCGAAGGCTTCGGCTCCGGCCTCGTGAAACCGGGCTTCCAGGTCGTCCAGCCCGATGCGCAAGCCGAACGGCTTCACAAAGCGGCTTTTGCGACCGACGATGCGAAAGATACCGGGCTCGATCTCGATCGCCAGATCGCCGGTGCGCAGCACATCGGGGCCTGGCGGGTCGGCCATATGCCGCCGCTCGCTCGCATAGCCCATCATCACATTGGGACCGCGATAGATAAGCTCGCCCGCCTCGCCGGTGGCGACGCGCGCGCCACTCTCATTCTCCAGCCAGATCTCGCCGCCCGGGACGGCTTGACCGATGGCGCCGGGATATCGCGACAACAGTTCGGGACGGAGATAGGCGATGCGTGCGGTGGCCTCGGTCTGCCCATACATGATGAAGAGCCGGGCCCCCATCCCGTGGGCCCGCGCGGCTACCCGCATGGCAAGATCCTGCGCCATGCATCCGCCGGCCTGCGTCAGTGTCGTCACATTCGCAGGCAGGTTTTCCAGCAGGCCGCATCGCTCCATCAGGCCATAGCTGTGCGGCACCCCGGCCAGGCCCGTCACGCCATGCGCCTGGAGCAAATCCCGGAACGCAGGATCGGTGATGCCCAACTCCGTCAC
>JAFECO010000068.1 GCA_018242085.1 Pseudomonadota bacterium | reverse complement strand
CGCAAATTCTGTTGCCGGTCAATGGCTCGCCCGCGTCGCGCCGCGCCGCCGAAGTCAGTTTTGTGCTCGCCCGCGCCACCGGCGCGCGGGTGAATGCGCTTTATGTCTCACAGACCGATGGCCATGCGCGGACCCGTTCGCGCGAGGAAGGCGTGCTCAAGGACATAGCCCAGTTGGCCGAACGTTATGGCGTGCGCCTCTCGACCCAGATTTCAAAGCGCCGCGCCGCCGCGGAAGCGATCTTGACGGAGGCCCGCGGCAGGCATGGCCTGATCGTGATGGGGGTCAGCCCCCGGCCGGGAGAAGAGCTTTTCTTCGGCAACACGGCCGCGATGGTGTTCCGGGCGTGGGAAAATCCGCTGCTTGTTATCGCGTCCTGACCGGCCCCCAAATGTTATGGATTCGTCACATTGGAGCTCGTCGCGCAATTTTATTACAAGGCGCCTGTCCCAACCTTGGATTTTCGCGCGGGAATCGCCCGCTGTGACCCAAAAACACCAGGGAAATGGCGGTCTTTTCTTGAGGATAGGGTGTCCTCTCTGGTATTTTTGCCCACTCCGGGTCTCCGGGTTAGGACTGGGTATGTATCGCTGTTTTCAGGCTGCACTTGTCGCGGCCGGTCTTGCTGCCTTTGCGGGCCAGGCCGGGGCCGCGGAATTGCGCCTGCCGCCCAGTCTCACGGCCTTTGGCGCAACCGGAAGCATCGCACCTTTTACCGCCACCACGCTTTCGCAATCGGAGCTGCGCGGACCGGCCTATCGGACCGGGCAGGATGCCCTGGCGGGCGATCCCATCCGCCTGAACACCAGTTTCGGCGCCGCGGCCACGCCGCGTCAATTCGTTTCCAGCATCGCGCTCAGCGGCCATCTGGCCATCGATACCGGATACGATGTGAATCTTTCGCAGCGGTTCGGCAATTATGACGGCGTGCAATCGCCCCTGATCGCCGACAGCGGTTTTCTGGGGCTGGCGGGCAATGGCCATTATGCCGGCGCCACATACATGCCGACCTCGGACCTCCACATTCGCCTCGGTGCAACCCAGTGGAGCGACCGCGCCGACCGGCTGGCGCTCGAAACCGTCTCCGTTGGCCTGCCGCTGGCCTATGACAATGGATTTTCCCAGTCGCTTTTGGCGGGCGCGTCCTGGGATATCGCGCCTTGGGCGGATCTCGGCCTCACCGCGCTTCACAACACGCAGCAAAATCTGGGCGTGGCTTCCAACCTGACCGGCGGCAGGATCGATACCAATGCCGTGGAAATGACGGCGCGCCTGAAATTCGGCAATGGCTGGGTGACGACGGCGTCCTACAGCCAGGGCCTCAGCCAGCTCGATCAGCGCAGCCAGACGCCGCCCTTGGATACGCGGTCCTACTCCATCGCCATCGCCAAGCACGGCCTGTTTGGCGAAGATGCGCTGGGCTTCTCCTTCTCGCGTCCGGCGATGGGCATGCTGGACAACAGCTTCAGCGCGGTTTCCGCGTCCGGCGATCTGCCGCCCTCTTTCATCAGCGGCGACCGGTTCCCCAACCAGACGCAGGAAACCGATCTGCAGCTGGGTTATGTCACCAGCTTCCTGGACGGCGCCCTGGCCTTGCAGACCAATGCCGCCTACCAGATGAACTATCAGGGGCAAAGCGGGGCCACTTCCGTTTCACTTCTGAGCCGCGCCAAGATCAAGTTCTAGTTCCACGCATCCCGAGTGCGTTGCGATGGCGCGGCGCCTTCGCTAAAAGCCCCCACATCTTCTCAAGGAATGTCCGATGGCCGGTCCGCAATTCGTTTATGTGATGAAGGGTCTGTCCAAGACCTATCCCGGCGGCAAGCAGGTCCTCAAGGACATCTGGCTCAGTTTCTATCCCGGCGCCAAGATCGGCATCGTCGGCGTCAATGGCGCGGGCAAATCCACCCTGATGAAGATCATGGCGGGGATGGACAAGGAATTCACCGGCGAAGCTTGGGCCGCCGATGGCGTGCGCATGGGCTATCTCAGCCAGGAGCCGCAGCTCGATCCCACCAAGGATGTGCGCGGCAATGTGATGGAAGGCGTCGCCAAGAAGCAGGCGCTGGTCGACCGCTTCAACGAGATCGCGGCCAATTATTCCGACGAAACCGCCGACGAGATGGCCAAGCTCCAGGACGAGATCGAAGCGCAGGGCTTGTGGGATCTCGACAGCCAGGTGGACCAGGCGATGGACGCGCTGCGCTGTCCCGATCCCGATGCCAAGGTCGATACTCTATCGGGTGGCGAGCGCCGCCGGGTCGCGCTGTGCCGCCTGCTGCTGGATGCGCCGGACATTCTTCTTCTGGACGAACCCACCAACCATCTGGATGCGGAATCCGTGGAGTGGCTGGAACATACGCTGCGCGACTATAAGGGCTGCGTCATCCTGGTGACGCATGACCGCTACTTCCTCGACAATGTCACAAGCTGGATCCTGGAATTGGATCGCGGCAAGGGCATTCCCCATGAAGGCAATTACTCTTCCTTCCTGGAAATTCAGGAAAAGCGCCTGAAGCAGGAATCCAACGAAGAAGCCGCGCAGCAACGCACCATCGCGCGCGAACGCGAATGGATCAAGCAATCGCCCAAGGCGCGTCAGGCCAAGTCCAAGGCCCGCATCAATTCCTATGAGGAATTGGTGGCCAAATCGCAGGAACAGCGCGCCGTCACTGCCCAGATCATGATCCCCGTCGCCGAGCGGCTGGGCGATCTGGTGATCGAAGCGGACAATCTGTCCAAGGGCTATGGCGACCGCCTGCTTTACGAGAATGTGAATTTCAAATTGCCGGCCGGTGGCATTGTCGGCGTGATCGGCCCCAACGGCGCGGGCAAGACCACCCTGTTCCGCATGCTCACGGGCCAGGAAAAGCCCGATGGCGGCACCTTGAAGATCGGCCCCACCGTGCAGATCGGCTATGTCGATCAATCGCGCGACGCACTCGACCCCAACAAGAATGTCTGGCAGGAAATTTCCGGCGGCACCGACATCATCGAGTTCGGCAAGACCAAGATCAATTCCAGGGCCTATACCGGCGCCTTCGCCTTCAAGGGCGGCGACCAGCAGAAAAAAGTCGGCCAGCTGTCAGGCGGCGAGCGCAATCGCGTGCATCTGGCCAAGATGCTGAAATCGGGCGCCAATCTTCTGCTGCTGGACGAACCCACCAACGATCTGGATGTGGACACGCTGCGCGCACTGGAATCGGCGCTGGAGGAGTTCGCGGGCTGCGCCATGATCATCAGCCATGACCGCTGGTTCCTGGACCGCATCGCCACCCATATGCTGGCCTTCGAAGGCGACAGCCATGTCGAATGGTTCGAAGGCAATTACCAGGATTACGAAGCCGACAAGAAGCGCAGGCTCGGCATCGACGCGGACCAGCCGCACCGCATCAAGTACAAGCGTTTTACGCGCGCATAGTTTGCCCCCATCTGTCTTCCTCAGGGCAAGCCTTCGGAAGACATCTTCCCCCGCCAATGGCTTCGCCATGCGGGGGAAGAAAGCCTGAGCGTGCTGGCAGAGACTTAGTTGCCCCTGAATTGCTTGGCCAGGTCGCTGAGATGGGCGATCAAGGTGTGGATGTTGCCGTTATTCTGGCCCAGGAAGGCGGTGAACTGGTCGCGTTCCTCCAGCGCCAGCCAAATGCCGGCCACCGAGAAATCCACCACCACCGGCTTGCCGCTGTCGGTGCGGACACGGAAATCCACCTCCAGCGGCTGCTGGCCGGTTTTGTCATTGGGATCGATCAGCTGGGTGGCGACGATGAAATCGTCGCTGGAGCGTTGCTGGCTGCCGGTTACTTTCAGCGACTGTCCCGCATATTTGGCGAAGTAGGATTGATAGACCGCCACCGCATAATTCTGAAACGCGGCTTCAAAGGCGGTGAGATCCTGGGGGCTGGCGGTACGCCGGTACTGGCCCAGGGTGAAATCGGCGATCCGCTTCATGTCGGTCAAACCCAACAGGAAGCCTTCGAACTGAGTGCGGCGCTGGTCGGTCGAGAGCTGCTTGTTGTTCAGAAGCTCCAGCCCTTTGTGGATATTGGTCTGGACGAAATCCTCGGCCGAATTGGCGGCAAAGGCAGGCCCGGCAAAGAGGGCCGCGGAAAGGCTCAATATCGTGGCCAGAAAGGTCCGGCGCAGGATCGTCTGGAAGCGCATCATCAATCCGTTCTTTCGAGAGGCCTTAGAGTTGCGGGTGCATGTGGCAAGTTCAAGGCGGGTCTTTAGCACGGGAACATCTTCAAAAGTCAGGCAAATCTTCGGATTTCGCGGCCCGGCCATTGCGGATGGCGTTTTCGCGAAGCTGCCGGTAGAGGCTGCGCAGGCTGGCATAATAATCGACGGAACTGCGCTGGATGCCCTGTACGGTGGTGTAAGTCTGGGCGCGCAGGTCCAGGATGGTGAAATATTTCTGTCCCGCGAACCACCATAGATGCTGCTTGTAATGAATGTAATTGGTGGGATCGAGCGCGACATCCGCGCCCAAACCGAACGCGTCGCGCGGATTGGAAGGCCCGAAGAAAGGCAGCATCAGGTAGGGGCCTTCGCCCGCGCCCCAGCTCGCCAGGGTCTGGCCGAAATCCTCGCCATGGTCGGGGATTTTCATCTTGCTGGCGGGATCCAGAAAGCCGCCAAAGCCGATGGTGGAATTGACCAGGAAGCGCGCCACCGTCTGGCTGCCGCGCTTTAGCTCGCCCTGCAGCATGTCGTTCACAAACGTGGTCGGCAGGGTCAGATTCTCGAGAAAATGATGCACCGAGCGCCGGCCGCCTTCGGGCACCAGCACGAAATAAAGCGCCACCGTGGGAATGACGAAATAACGGTCGATCTTGCCGTTGAACTTCAAGGTCTCGCGGTTGGTGGGTTCATAGGGATCGTTGTTGGCGATCATCTCCGGCGTCATGGGGGCCGAGGCGCAGGCCGTGAGCGCCAGACCGCAAATTCCCAACGCCAGCGCCCGTGACATGCGCATCGATTTTCTTGCCCTAACCAGCGGAAAGGGGAGGTTTTCGGGGTTTTTGCCGGGCCTGTCCAGACCGTTCGCCTGACGAAAACCCTTGTTTTCCGCCGCCGCCCAAGCATATAAAGATATGTTTATATGTTTTAGGTGAAAGAATGGACAGGCTTGTGGCCATGCTGCGCGCCGCCGGGGACCCGACCCGGCTGAGGCTGCTGCTGCTGCTGCGGCAAGCCGAACTCACCGTCAGCGAGTTGATCGAGATCGTGGGGCAATCGCAGCCCAGGGTTTCCCGCCACCTCAAGCTTCTGGGCGAAGCGGGGCTGCTGGAACGATTCAAGGAAGGCAGCTGGGTCTTTTATCGCGCCGCCGACCGGGGCAAGGGCGCGGAACTGGGGGCCGCTTTGGCTGCCTTGGCGGATCCCAATCTGGGCCAGGCCGACACCGCGCGGCTTGTCCATGTGCGCCAGGCGCGCGCGGCGGCAGCGGCGGCCTATTTCAAAGCCAACGCGCCGGAATGGGAGCGCATCCGTGCCCTGCACGCGCCGGAAAAAGACGTCGAAGCCGCCATCGTCCGCCGCATGACCGCGCGGCCGATCCAAAATCTGCTGGATGCAGGCACCGGCACGGGCCGCATGCTGGAACTTCTGGCGCCCCATGCCCGCCGCGCCGTGGGCGTGGATGTGAGCCCCGAAATGCTTTCGATCGCGCGCGACCGGCTGCTGCGCGAGAATCTCAAGAATGCGCAGGTGCGGCTGGCGGATACTTACCGCCTGCCATTCGGCGGCGATGCGGACATGTTCGACGCCGTCCTGTTCCACCAGGTGCTGCATTATCTGGACGATCCCGGCGCCGCGGTGAACGAAGCCGCCAGGGTGATGGCGCCGGGCGGGCGCCTTTTGATCGCCGATTTCGCGCCCCATGAATTGGAATTCCTGCGCGACGATTATGCCCATCGCCGCTTGGGCTTTTCCGACCGCGAGGTGGAAGGCTGGTTCGCCCATGCGGGACTGAAAGCCGGCGAGAGCGAAACCATCGCGCCGCCCGCATCCGCCACCGAAAAACTGACCGTCAAGCTCTGGTTCGCCACTGCCAAAAGCGCGCCCAGAATCAAAGAGGCCGCATGAGTCTGCAGGATTTGATAGGCAATGGACGCCCCATCTCGGTGTCTTTCGAGTTCTCTCCGCCCAAGACGGAAGAGGCCGAGGCGTCGCTCTGGTCCGCGATCAAGCGGCTGGAGCCGCTGCAGCCGTCTTTTGTCTCCGTCACCTATGGCGCGGGCGGATCGACCCGCGAGCGTACCCACGCCACCGTGAAGCGCATTGTCGAGGAAACCTCCTTGAAGCCGGCCGCGCACCTGACTTGCGTGGGCGCCGCCAAAGGCGAGATCGACGATATCGTGCGCGGTTATTGGGAGGCGGGCATCCGCCATATCGTGGCCCTGCGCGGCGACATGCCGGGCATGACGGGGCCGTACCAGCCGCATCCCGACGGCTATCGTTCCACGCCGGAACTGATTGAAGGCATTCGCAAGATCGCGCCTTTCGAGATCAGCGTCTCCTTTTATCCGGAGCGCCATCCGGATTCGCCCAGCCATGGGCACGACATCGAATTGCTGAAGGCCAAAGTGGCGGCGGGCGCCAGCCGCGCGCTGGGCCAATTCGCCTTCGACAATGACGCGACGGCGCGGTTCCGCGATGACGCGGCCAAGGCCGGCATCACAATCCCTGTCGTGCCGGGCATCATGCCGACCACTGCCTTTCGCGGTGTCGAACGCATGGCGTCGCGCTGCGGCGCTTCGATTCCCGACTGGCTGGCGCGCGCCTATGACGGGCTGGACGAGGATGTGGAAAGCCGCCGCATCGTCTCCGCCGCCATATTGACCGACCAGGTGCAGCAGCTGCACCGGCTCGGCTTCGACCAGTTTCATTTCTATACGCTCAACCAGGCCAATCTCAGCTATGCGGCAAGCCGCCTGCTGGGCCTTCGTCCGAAAGATTTGTCATGAGTTTCGATCGCAATGCCCGCCTCGCATGGATGAAGCAGGAAGCCAAGGAACGGATTCTGCTGCTGGACGGCTCTTGGGGCGTGATGATCCAGGGCTACAAGCTGGGCGAAGAGGATTTCCGGGGCGACCGCTTCGGCAATCATGCGGGCGAGTTGAAAGGCAATAACGACCTTCTCACGCTGACAAAGCCGGAAATCATTCGCGACATCGGCCGCCAATATCTGGAAGCCGGCGCGGATTTCATCGAAACCAACACCTTCAATTCCAACTTCACCAGCCAGGAAGATTACGGCCTGGGACACCTGGTGGGCGAGTTGAACCAAGCCGGCGCGCGGCTGGCGCGCGAATTGTGCGACGAATACTCGACTGGTGGGCGGCCGCGCCTGGTCGCGGGCGTACTCGGTCCCGCCAATCGCACGGCATCGATCTCGCCGGATGTGAACGATCCCTCTTTCCGCAACATCACCTTCGACGAATTGCGCGCCACCTATCGCGATGGCGCGCGAGGCCTGATCGCGGGCGGCTCCGACGTGCTGATGATCGAGACGGTGTTCGACACGCTCAACTGCAAAGCTGCGATC
>JAFECO010000689.1 GCA_018242085.1 Pseudomonadota bacterium | reverse complement strand
AATTCTGCGACAAGTTTCGCGCCGTGAACAACGACGCCCTTCTGGTCGTGGTGCCGACCAGCTTTAACTCAGTTTATGAGAAGGAGCTCGAAGCGCACGGCGTCAATGTGGTGATTTACGCCAACCAAATGTTACGCTCTTCCTATCCGGCCATGCTTAACACCGCACGGACCATTCTGGAGAATGGCCGATGCCTCGAGGTCGACGCCAAATGCATGCCGGTAAACGAGATACTCAATCTTATTCCCGGAACGGTTTGATATGATTGCCGCCGACACCTTCCTCTCTTTTCTCGATCGCGAAGGTATCCGTTTCTTCGCCGGCGTGCCCGACTCCCTGCTCCAGTCCTTTTGCGCCGAAGTCTCCCGATCCATACCGGCCGAGCGAAATGTCATCGCCGCCAACGAAGGTTCTGCGATCGCTCTCGCAGCCGGTTATTATCTGGGTACGGGAAATGCCGGATGCGTTTATCTGCAGAATTCTGGCCTGGGCAATGCCGTCAATCCGCTGACGTCGTTGATGGATCCGGAAGTCTATGGAATCCCCGTGTTGATGATGATCGGCTGGCGCGGCGAATTGGTGGACGGCATTCAACTCAAGGACGAGCCCCAGCATGTCAAACAGGGCCGCATAACCGGTCCGATGCTTGATTGTCTTGATATCCCTTACGAAATCTTGGGTGCAAAAACCGAAAATCCTGAGGCGCGGGTGATCGCGCTGCTGGCTAGAATGAGAAACGAATCTCGGCCGGTGGCACTTGTGGTGCGCAAAGATACATTCGCCGCTGCCAAGAATCCGGCAGCGGCGTCGCGATATCGAATGACGCGGGAAGACGTTCTCAAAGCGCTGGTCGATGCGCTTCCTGAAGACGTCATTGTGGTCGGGACCACGGGTAAGACCTCCCGCGAGCTCTACGAGATTCGCCTGGCAAGGGGCCGCGAACCGGGGCACGATTTCCTGACGGTCGGCGCCATGGGGCACGCACTCCAAATCGCTTGCGGGCTCGCCCTGGCCCGACCCGAGCGGAAAGTCATCTGCATTGATGGAGATGGTGCATTCATCATGCATATGGGCGGGTCGACTACCGCCGCCGCCATTCCCAATCTCATTCATGCCGTAATCAACAACGGCGCGCACGACTCTGTCGGGGGTCAGCCTACAAAAGGTTTTGACATCGACATGCTATCGATTGCCCGCGCTTGTGGCTATGGATCGGTTCGCAAAGCGAGCGACGCCAGCGAGATCGACGCAGCCATTCGTGATGCAGCCGCATCGCAGAATTCGAGCTTTGTAGAAATATGCGCCCGAACGGGCGCGAGAGACAATTTGGGCCGCCCAAAACGCACGCCTGCCGAAGCCAAGGTCGATTTCATGGCTTCGCTGGGCGAGATGCGCTGATATCGGCCCCTCATCCGGAGTCATTGTTATGCGCGTCATGGTAGATATGTCCGCGACCATTATTCATCATGGTCACATTCGCCTGCTCAAGAAAGCGAAGGAAATCGGCACCGTGGTGGTCGGCCTTACGTCCGACGAGGAAGTCTTCAAGCGCAAGGGCTATCAACCGGAGTTGTCCTTCGCGCATCGGAAGGAAGTTCTGGAATCCATCAAATATGTCGATGAAGTGGTAGAAGTGCCATGGGCGATAACCGACGACATTCTGGTACGGCATCGGATCGATGCACTCTTCCACGGCAGCGACAACAGTAACATCATTACGAAGGCAAAGCTGATTACAGTTCCCCGCACCGAAGGGGTAAGCAGCTCGGAGATGCGTATTCGCTCTCTCGGCGCGATGGTGAGCGTTAAAAATCGGAAGGCTATCTTTACGGCTGGGCCTGGGAGCCTGCTTCCCGAAAACCTTGAAAGGCTAGATCCTTGCTTCGGGCGCGATGACCGCCAGTACCAGTCGACCGAAGACCGCGTACTGACCCGCCTGAAGGCTATGAGCGGCCATTCACAGATCGCGCGCCTGCAGGGTTCCGCAAGCTTGGCGCTCGAGATAGCGATCCGTAATTTTGTCGCCGGCCGTGTGCTTGTCGTGACGACGGGATACTACGCCGATCGGCTGGCAGCGGCTTGCCGCCTGAACTCCCAGGTTACGCATGTCGATGTGGTACAGGTGGGCGATACAGATCAGGCCAGCGGCCATTACGACTGGCTGCTGACGGTCTACACGGAAACAAGCGTGGGGTTGCGGAACGATATCCGTGCCATGCGCAGGCTTGCGGACCGTCTGGGAGCAAGATTCATGGCCGATGCCACCGGCAGCATCGGCCTGGAAGATGATCACGATCTGGCCGATGTCATTGCCTATAGCTCCTGCAAAGGATTGTTCGGCCTGACCGGAGCTTCATTCATTGCATTCAATGACCAGCCACAAAATGCTGAAACCTCATTTTACCTCAGTTTGAGAACACATCTGGCCCGCGGAATGACCGGCCCCTACCACACGATTTATTCTCTTGATGGCGCGCTGGACCGCCATGAGGAAGTTCGTGAATCGGTCCGGATCGGTAAGGAGTTTTTCTGCCGCAAATATGCAGATCGTATAATCCGGCCTGTTGGGGAGCAGCCACTTCTTTGCACTTTCGTGCGCGGCACACTCTCGGCGAACGACGAGAATGTGATCCTCTATAGATCTCGCGCGGCCGCCTCCGGCACCGCCGTTGTCTGCCACCTTGGCGAAGGGCATCTTGGAAGAGCCGCTCAGGGCGACATTTATTCCAGGATCTCGATTACCGACTGATCATCTGCCAGATCGTAGCCGACGGAGCGAATGAGAAAATTTTCGGCCGGCTGTCGAACCGGGCGCCACAAAAGGCGCCCAGAGTATAGAATCCCATCACCAACAGCGGGAAAAGCCGGCCCCGCTTTTTAAACGGCCGCCCGCCTGTCTTCAGAGTGCCGCAATCCTAGCGCCGGAAGCGGCGGGCCAGGCGCGGCCCTTGTTTTTGCAGCCATTTCGGCGCCAGGCCTCGACATTCGCGCCAGCCATCCTCATAGCCCTGATCGGCCACCCACTCCCATTGCCGGGCCCAGGCCTCGTCCGGATCGAAGAATGGCATCAGCAGCGGATACAGCGCCCAGCGCAGGTGATTTTTCCGGCTGAGCCGGCTGGGGGAATAATGATGCTCCTCGCGCATATGGGCCTGACCCCTGCCCCAACGATATCCCCGAAGAAGAATGGCCGGGATCTGCATCTGCTTGGGGCGGATGATGTGGCGCACTCGTGCATCGTCCGCGAACCAGCATTTGTAGCCCAGCGCCGCCAAGCGAAGCGCAAACTCGGTTTCGCTGCCCATGGGATAGGCCAAGGAGCCGTTGGGACCGATATTCTCGTTGAAACGTACGCCGGTCCCAAACACCAAAGCGCGGATTGCCATGTTGGTTCCGAACATGCAGCGCGAGTCGCAGGGCCCGCCTTTTTGCTGCTCATTGGTGCCGAAGGCGATACTGATTACCATATCCTTCATGCGCAATTTGGGCGCATCGGACGGCCAATGGGGCACGGTGGATCCGGCGAACAATTCGAACTCCGGGTGATCGTCGGCGGCAGCGCGCCACTTCACCAGCCAGTCCTCCTGGACGATCACATCGTCATCGCAAAAGACATAGAAATCGCCTTCCACGATTTCCAGGCCGCGATTGAGGCTCCGGTTCTTGCTGGGTACCGGTTCGCTGAGGATCGTTAGCGGCAGGCCGTCCCGGTAAGACTCCAGGATGGACCGGGTATCGTCCGTGCTGGCATTGTCTATGGCGATGAGTTTCCAGCCCCCAACCGGCGCCTCGGCGCGCGTCAGGCTCTCGAGCATTTTCGGGAGCACCGCTCCGCCATTATGGCTCGAGAAGATTACCGACATCATTTGCGTAAACCGTTTCGTACCAGATGGTCGCGTATGCTCTAATAGCCCGGATGCGCGCGGGCCTGCCATATAGTCTAGAATCCAACGGGTTAACTTAGTTTTGAGACATTACGGTCCGCGGGCTTTATGGGTGAAATATAAGGCCGTCCATGCAGGAAAAATCGACCATGTCATCGCGCCGAATGGGACTTGAATGTCGGCCCTGACCCTGGCGATCCGGCGCGCCTGGCAGCGCTGGGATCAGGCCGCTTACGACCGGCTCTATGGCGGGCGCAAAAGCCGCATGACGGGCGCCGGTCCAGGCCGGGCGCTGGATGATCTGCCCCTGCAGCCCACCCTTCTTGTCGTCGCCCATCCCGACGATGAGGCATTGGGCGCGGGCGGATTGCTGTCCCGCCTGGCGGATGCCCGCATCGTGATCGTGACCGATGGCGCGCCGAAGGACGGGGCGGCAGCCCGCTCCGCCGGTTTTGACGGCAACGATGCCTACCGGCAGGCGCGGGTCGAGGAAACCGAAGCCGCGCTGGCCTTGATCGGCCGCAGCGACGTGCCGGTGTCGCGGTTGGGAGTTTCCGACCAGCAGGCGGTCGCCCATATCCCCCGCATCGTTTCCCGTCTGATGGACATCATGCGCGCGAAAAAATTCCGCTATGTGGTGACCCATCCTTATGAAGGCGGACATCCGGATCACGATGCCACGGCGCTGGCGGTTCACGCCGCTTGCTTCCTGCTGCGCGAAGACGGATTCGAAGCGCCGCTGCCGGTGGAGATGACCAGCTACCATCTGGCGGGTGGGCGAATGGTCTATGGCGGTTTTCTCGCGGTCCCGGGCGCGGGGCCGGTGACGACAATCGCCTTCGATGCCGGCGAACAGGATCGCAAGCAGCGCATGCTTCAATGCTACCGGACCCAATATCGCACCTTGACCGAATTTCCGCTGGACGCGGAACGGTTCCGGACGGCGCCGCTTTACGATTTTCTGGAGCCGCCGCATCCGGGGCCTCTGGCCTATGAAACTTTCATGTGGCGCATGGATGGCGCGGGTTGGCGCCGTGCGGCCGGGCGCGCGCTGAACCGGTTGGGCCTGCTTCAGACGTCCTGAAATCAGCGCCTTCTGCAATTTTTTCTGATAATCATTATCGGGAAAGATGGCCCATATCCCGCGCGATTCCGGACGCTATCGGCATGTCTTGGATGTACCGCAAAAATGCCGCCAAAACCGTCACCCAATTTAACCAATCCACGCTAAGGTTCGCGCAATGGACGCAGGCGGCACTGTATAAGCCGGAAAGGCTGCCCGGACGGGTTGCCAGTCAGGCGGAGCGAGCCGGCCGCATGTTGCACTACGGCTTCATTGAGGGCGGGGAACGAGATGACGGATACGCAATCGGCCGCCGGCTGGCAGCGGAACGAGGCGGCCGCCGTCAGCCGCGATTCCAGCACTGCCGCAAGCGCCAAAGCCGATTCCAGGATCCGCATCGCCGAACACCTGAACAAATATCTTTGCTTGGATGATTTCGAAGCGGCCGCGCGCAAAAAACTTCCGCGCATGTTGTACGGCTATGCCGCCAGCGGCACCGAAACCGATGCCTCGATCCGGCAGAACCGGGACAGCTTCAAGGATTATGCGCTGGTCACGCGCGTGCTCACCAGCGCCATTCATCGCGATCCCAAATGCACCCTGTTCGGCGAAAATCATGCGGCGCCCTTCGGCATCGCGCCGATGGGCGCCGCCGCGCTCTTCGCCTATCGCGGCGATGTGGCGATGGCCGAAGCCGCGAAAGCCGCGAATATCCCCATGGTGCTGAGTGGCGCTTCCTTCACGGCCATGGAAGAGGTTCAGCGCGCGGCGCCGGGCACCTGGTTCCAGGCCTATCTGCCCGGCCATCCCGATCAGATCCGGCGCCTGCTGGAACGCGTCTCGGCCGCCGGCTTCAAGACCCTGGTCATCACCGCCGATGTTCCGGTTCCGGGAAACCGGGAGGTGGACAAGCAGAACGGCTTCAATGTGCCGCTCAAGCTTACGCCCCGAATCCTGTGGGACGGCATCAGCCATCCCTCCTGGCTGATCGGCACGGCGGCGCAAACGGTGCTGCGCCGCGGGCTGCCGCATCTTGAAAATTATCGCGCCGTGCGCGGCCCCTCGGTGCTGGCCCGGGCCGATATAAGGGGCGGCGGCGCCGTCGACCGCATGGGCTGGCCGGAAATCCATCTGGTGCGCAGCCTGTGGAAGGGCAAGCTGGTGCTCAAAGGCATTCTCTGCGCCGCCGATGCGGCACAGGCGCGCGAATGCGGAGTGGATGGCGTGATCATCTCCAACCATGGCGGCCGCCAGCTCGACGGTGCCGTGGCGCCGCTGCATGTGCTACCCGCGATCAAGGCCGCGATCCCCGACTTGCCGGTGATGCTGGATGGCGGCGTGCGCCGGGGCACCGACGTGATCAAGGCGCTGGCGCTGGGCGCGGATTTCGTTTTTGTGGGACGTCCCTTCCTCTATGCCGCCAGCATCGGGGGCACGGGCGGGGTCGCGCGCGCCATCGCCCTGATGGCCGAGGAGTTGAAGCGCAACATGTCGCTGGTGGGGATCTCACGCATGTCGGAGCTGAACGCCGGCTTCGTGATGCCGATCGACGCAGCCATGCGGCGGACCTGGAGCGAACGCGGGGGAGAGACCGCGCACCGCCCCTGAGCGATGGAGCTGCGCCGTGATGCTCGCGCCAAAACGGGCAAGCCGCAATCTGTCGAACGCCAGTCCTGCCGTGTGTGATCGTCTGCCATGTGCGGCAGGCGGTCAGGCAAAATGTTTTTCGGTTTTCTTTGAGTTGGATTTTTGATGTCAGTATCGGATCTTTGGTGGCTTCCGGAAAACCCGCAATGGAGCGATGAGGTTCGCGCGCTGGGCGGCGCGGCGGGATGGGATCGTTTCGTTTCCCTGGCGAATTGCCGGATGGATTTCCTGCGCACCGAGCGTCTGGACAAGCTGGCCCGGAAGAATTTCGGCGAACATGCTCCCACCGGTTTGGCATTGCCGGCGGTGCGCCTGGCGATCCTGGGCTCGTCGATGGTCTCCCATCTCATTCCCGCCATCCGGGTGGCGTTCATGCGCCGCGGGATGTGGGCCGAAATCTATACCAACCCCTTTGGCCAATATCTGCAGGATCTGATGGATCCAGCTTCGGCGCTTCACGCCTTCAAGCCCAACGCGATTCTTTTCGCTTTCGACGCCCGCCATGCGCTGGGTAAAGCCAATGCCGGCCGCGATGCCGCCGCTTCGGACCGCGCGGTCGAAGATGCGGCCGATCATTGCGCCCATGTCTGGAACATGGCCCGCCAGGACTTCGCCTGCCCCATCATCCAACAGACTATCCTGCCGCTGTTTCCGGCGCTTCTGGGCAGCAACGAACATCGCCTGCCCGGCTCGCCGCAAGCAATGACCCGGCGCATCAATCAGCGCATCCGCGAGCGCGCCGACGAGGCTGGCGTGGACATCCTGGCGCTCGATACGCGCGCGATGGAGGATGGCCTCGGCAATTGGCACGATCCCGTCTTGTGGCACCGGGCGAAAATCGAGATCGCCCCGCCCATGGCGCCCCTTTATGGCGATCTGGTGGCCCGCATCGTCGCGGCCCAGCGCGGCCGCTCCTACAAATGCCTGGTGCTGGACCTGGACAATACGCTGTGGGGCGGGGTGATCGGCGATGACGGCATTGAAGGCATCGTTCTGGGCCAGGGCAGCTCCGAAGGTGAAGCCTTCATCGCCTTCCAGGACTATGCCCAGCGCCTGTCGGAGCGCGGCATCATCCTGGCGGTCTGTTCCAAGAATGACGAGACAATCGCGCTGACGCCGTTCGCCCGCCATCCGGACATGGTGCTGAAGCGTTCGTCTTTCGCCGCCTTCATCGCCAACTGGTCCGACAAGGCCACCAATCTTCGGGCCATCGCGGCTGAGATCAATATCGGGCTGGATGCCCTGGTGTTCGCCGACGACAATCCGTTCGAACGCAATCTGGTGCGCCGCGAACTGCCCATGGTGGCGGTGCCGGAGCTGCCCGAAGACGCGGCCTTCTACGCGAAATGCATCGCCGATGGGGGATATTTCGAAAGCGTGCGGATGACGGGGGAGGATTTCTCCCGCGCCGGTCAATACCAGGCCAATGCGGAACGTGAATTTGCCCGCCAGGCCACTGCCGACCTTCCCGCCTATCTGAAAAGCCTGGAAATGGAGATGCGGGTCACGCCTTTCGACTCCGTCGGTCAGGCGCGCATCACCCAGCTGATCAACAAGACCAACCAGTTCAACCTCACCACCCGGCGTTATGCCGAGCGTGATGTCGAAGCGGCGATGGCCGACAAGGATACCGTCACCTTCCAGATCCGCCTGACCGACAAATATGGCGATAACGGCATGATCGCCGTCGTCATCGCCAAGCCATCCTCGCGTCCTGGCGAGCTGATGATCGACACCTGGCTGATGAGCTGCCGCGTTCTGGGCCGGCAGGTCGAGCAGGCGACTTTGAATCTTCTCGTAGGGGAAGCATCGAAGCGAGGCTATCGCGCCCTGGTCGGCGAATTCCGTCCCACGGAAAAGAACGGTCTTGTCCGCGATCACTATGCGAAGCTGGGCTTCGAACAAGACGGCGCCAATGATGCTGGTGGCAGCTTCTGGCGTCTTCCGGTCGAGACGTACATACCAGTGGATACGCACATTAAAATTGGGGAAAATTAATCGTGACCGATCTTGAAATCATGGAGGGAATAACGGAAGTCGTCCGCGAAGCGCTGGACGACGACACGATCATCCTTACGCCCAGCAGCGTTGCCGGCGATTTTGCGGGTTGGGATTCCTTCAAGAATATCGCCATCGTCGTGGCGACGGAGATGCGCTTCGGCGTCAAGTTCCGGACGGCGGAAATCGAGTCGCTGAAGGAAATCGGCGACTTCGTCGCTCTCATCCGGAAGAAGAAGGGGGCTTAAGGATGGCAAACCGTCCGGCGGGGACCGGAAAAGCCGCTTGCGGCTTTCCGCATGGGGATGGGTAGGCGCCTTGCTCTTCAACTCCTACATTTTCATTTTCGTCTTCATGCCGCTGGCGCTGCTGGCCTATTACCTGCTGGGCCGGATTAACCACCGCGCCGCCGAACTTTCGCTCGTCGTCAGCTCGCTGATTTTTTATGCCTGGTGGAATCCGCCTTTCGTGCTCATCCTGATGGGCTCGATCGCCTTCAACTATTCGATCAGCCATTGGATCACCCGCAATGAGGGATTCGATTTGCACCAGAGCGCGATCCTGGCGCTCGGCATCACCGCCAACCTCGCGGTCCTGGTCTATTACAAATATCTTTTCGCCTTGATGGGATTTCTGGACTCCATCGGCGTGACCAGCCTGAAGCTCAACCCCGTCATCCTGCCGCTGGGCATCTCCTTTTACACCTTCACCCAGATCGGATATCTGGTCGATTGCCGCCAGGGCATGGCCAAGGAACGCGGCCTTCTCGATTACTGCCTGTTCGTCACTTTCTTCCCGCACCTGATCGCGGGGCCGATCCTCCATCACCGGGAGATCATGCCCCAATTCGTCAAAAGCGAAACCTACCAGTTCAGCCGCCGCAACATGGCGGTCGGCCTTACCATTTTCATCATCGGGCTGGCCAAGAAGGTTCTAATCGCCGATTCCTTGAGCCAGGTGTCCGGCGCCGGCTTCGACACGCCCGGCACACTGGGGCTCATCCCCGCCTGGCTGACGGCGCTGTCTTTTTCCCTTCAAATCTATTTCGATTTTTCCGGCTATTCCGACATGGCGATCGGATTGGCTTACATGTTCAACGTCCGCTTCCCCTTGAACTTCAACTCGCCCTACAAGGCCCGCAACATCATCGATTTCTGGCAGCGCTGGCATATGACCTTGACACGCTACCTCACGCTCTATCTCTACAATCCCATGGCGCTCTGGGTCACCCGCCGACGCATCGCGCGCGGGGCGCCGATTCTCGCCCGCGACAGCAAGACGGTGGGCGGCTTTGTCACCATGATCGCCATCCCCACCCTCATCACCATCGTGCTGGCAGGCGTCTGGCACGGCGCGGGATTGACCTTTCTCATATTCGGCCTGCTGCACGGCCTCTATCTGATCGTCAATCACGCCTGGCGCATTTTCGCGCCAGCGCGGATGCGGCAGGACCCGGAAAACCGGCTCGCGCTGGCCGCCACCGTGATCATGCAAGTGCTTTTGACCTATCTTGCCGCGCTGGTGGCGCAGGTATTTTTCCGCGCCGGGACGGTGGGCGACGCGACTGCGCTTCTTGCGGGCATGATCGGGCTGCACGCCGGCGGCGCGTTCTCCGGATGGGAATATAATTTCGGATCGGAATCGCAAAGCATCTTGCGGATCGCGGCCTTCTTCGGAATGGCCTGGTTCCTGCCCAATACCCAGCAGATCATGGCCAAATTCCCCGCCGCGCTGGGCCAGATCGCGGCCAACCGTTATCGCCTTCTGGAATGGATGCCGGACCTGAAATGGGCGGTGTCCATGGGACTGGCCGCGGGGCTGGCGATCGCCAGCCTGTCGCAGCATTCCGAATTCCTTTATTTCCAATTCTGACGGGCGCGCCGTGGCGAAGGACAAGACAAGTCTTTATCTGACGGCCCTGACGCTTCTGGTGGCGGCAGTTCTGGGCGGCATCGGGCTCTTGAACTATCTGGTCGATCCCTTGTGGTTCTTCGGCGGCAACAAACTTCAACCCCGCAATTTCTCCTGGGACGAACGGATCGCGCGCCTGGCGCGGTTTTCCGCCAGCGATCGCGATTATGACTGTTACATATTCGGCGCCTCTCGCGTGGGCTTGATGAGCGAGCATGCGATCAAGGGGCATAGCTGCTTCATGATCTCGTTCGAAAACGGCTCGCCCCGCGAGTTGATCGCTTATGCGCAATACATCAAGCACAATGCCAAACGGGAGCCGGACCTGGTCGTGGTCGGCGTGGACGATTTCGATTTCATCGATCAGGCGGACGCGAACAAT
The DNA here is from genome assembly GCA_018242085.1 of Pseudomonadota bacterium. Classification (GTDB taxonomy): domain Bacteria; phylum Pseudomonadota; class Alphaproteobacteria; order Micropepsales; family Micropepsaceae; genus Rhizomicrobium. The sequence goes on along the minus strand of JAFECO010000689.1, from coordinate 24,058 downwards.
GTGCCGCCGGATGTTCTCCGGAACAGAACGCCTCATTTCTGGGATTATTATTTCTCCTGGGATGTCGCCACCTGGTCGATCAAGACCTTGTTCGATCAATCGCCGAAGGCGCGCTATTTCGGCAAGGACTTGACCGGCCAGATCCGTGCCGATGCCGGCACCATGCCGGTGCTGCACATGACGCTGAAGCCGGGACAGAAATGGCATATGAGCCTGAACAGCGTGGGGCAATATGCCAAATTCCGGGAGATTTTTCCCAAGGCGCATCTGGTGGCCTATGCCACGCCGGTGGCGGCCGACAAGATCGCGCAATTCAAGGAAATGGGGCTTTTGCCCTTCTATCTGCAAGCCTTGCAAAAGACCTCTGCCCAATTCGACGAGATGTATGACTTCTCCATCCCGTCCCAGGTCACGTCCGATCCCAAATTGACGTATGACGGCTCGCATTATCAGCCGGCCGTGTCCGACCGGATCGCCGCCGCAATCCAGAATCATGAGCCGTCTTTCGGGATCGTGCTTTCGGGCCGCACGCAGGAGGAAATCACCCGGCTTTATGCCGACCGGCTGGAACTGTATGCCCCGCAGGGCATCTCGCGGGCGGAATGACCGGCTATTTCCGGCCGCACCCGGCCCGGGAAAGCCGTGGCGGGCCGGACGGCCCCGGTTTAGTATGACGCCCGGAAAAATGGCCTGGTCGCACATTTCCTCCCGAAGCATTAACTGCGACCGTTAACCAGCCGAACGGCTTTTCCAGATTATCAATGAGTTTGGCCCGAGAATAGGCGATGGAATGGCGGCCTTAAGGGATCACCAATCCGCCCCTATCTCGGGAATGTCCCAGGTGACCGGGTTGGACTTGCAGACGCGAATTGTAGCCATATGCCTGGGATGACTTGCGGATGACCCTCGACGATCTCCTCTTTCGTGCGGCGGCGCAGTATCCCGGCAAGCCCGCGTTGATCTTTCAGAAAGAGACCGTTCTTTATTCCACGCTCGCCGCCGATGCGCGCCGCTTCGCCTATGCCTTGCGCCGGGCGGGGATCGGTGCCGGCGAGCGGGTCGGCATTTTCCTTGAGAAGCGCCCGGAAGCAGCGGTCGCGATCATGGGTGCGGCGGCGGCCGATGCGGTCTTCGTGCCCATCAATCCCGCCTTGCGGCCCGCCCAGGTCGCACATCTGGTCAAGAATTGCGGCATCAAGCTCCTCGTCACTTCCCGCGCCCGGATTCCCGAACTGGAAGAGGCGCTGGCCGGTTGCCCCTCGCTGCAGCGGATCATTTCCATCGAAGACGAAGAGCCCCCGCCTCAAACCAAGGGCGCGCCCAGCCAGTCGCTGCACCGGTTTCTGGAGACGGGCTTGGACAAGGCGCCCACCTGGCCGCGCGGCGCCGATACCGACATGGTGGGCATCCTTTACACGTCCGGTTCGACGGGCGAGCCCAAGGGCGTGATGCTGTCGCACAAGAATTTCGTCGCGCGGGCACAATGCGTCTCGGAATATCTGGGCCTCAATCCGGATGACCGGATCCTGCATCTTCCCCATTACAGCTTCGGCTTCGGGCTCGATCAGCTGTTCAACGGCTTTTACGCCGGCGCCACGGGCGTGCTTCACAATTACGTGACACCGCAGGCCTTGATGAAGCTGATGCTGGAAGAGCGCATCACCGGCCTTGCCGGTGTGCCGACCGCCCTGGTGGCGCTGACGGCGCTGGACTGGCCTTTGGAGATTCGCGAGCATTTGCGCTACATCGCCGCCGCGGGCGGGCGCATGCCGGAAAGCGCCACGCGGTCGCTGCGCTGCCTGGCGCCGGAGGCCCGCATCTTCCTGATGTACGGCCAGACCGAAACCTTGCGCTCGACTTTTCTTCCGCCCCGCGAAGTGGACCGCTATCCCAATTCCATGGGCCGGGCGATCTCGGTGGCGAAGATCCATGTCGTGCGGGCCGATGGCACGCTGTGCGGCCCGAATGAGCAGGGCGAACTGGTGCAGACCGGCGACACCGTGGCGATGGGCTATTGGAACGATCCGGAGCGCACCGCTCAGGTCTTCCGGCCGGCGCCCGCACAAACCGCGGCACCGGGGTCGCAGCCGGAGATCGGCGTCTGGTCCGGCGATATCGTCACCACTGACGAAGGGGGACGGCTTTATTACGTCGGCCGCCAGGACGATCTGATCAAGACCAGCGGCTATCGCGTCAGCCCCACCGAGATCGAAGATGTTCTCTATGCCAGCGGGCTGGTGAACACGGCCGCCGTGGTCGGCGTCAAGCATGCCGATCTGGGCCAGGTCGTGATCGCCTTCGTCACCACCCAGGGCAATGGCGCTTTGGACCGCGACGGATTGCTTGGCCATTGCCGTCGCGAACTGCCGGGCTACATGCTGCCCTACCAGATCGTCCACCGCGACACTCTTCCTCTCAACGCCAATTCCAAGATCGACCGGAGGCGCCTGGTTTCGGAATATGGCGACCAGCTCTACGACACGGTTCTGGAGCGCCCCCGCGCCGCTTTGGACCTGCCGGCCGGGGGAAAACCCGATCTGGCTGGCCGGGCCTTGGAATTCCTGGGCATGCGCCGCCGCACCTCCGCCAGTGTGGCCGACATTTTCGCCTCCGCCTTCAATCTCAAATATGTCGATGAGCAGAAATCCTTCTCGTCCCTGGGCGGCGATTCCCTGTCCTATGTCGATGTCTCCACCGCGCTGGAAGATTTCATCGGCCGCATTCCCGAAAACTGGGAAAATATGTCGATCGCCGAGCTAGAACAGATTCCAAGATCCAATTCCTCCAGCACCACCATCGCACCGGACGTTCTGTTGCGCGCCGCCGCCATTTTTGGCGTCGTGGCGCTGCACAATCGTTATTCCAGCGTCGCCGGCGGCCCCAGCCTCCTCTTCGTGCTGTCGGGGTTGAGCTTTGCCCGATTCGCCTGGAACGGCGACCCCGGCCAGGTGCGCCGGTCGATCTTCGGAACCATGATGAAAGTCGTGATCCCGACCATGCTGATGCTGCTGATGTTCTTTGTCGGCGACGGCATCTTTCACTGGAGCACGATTTTCTTCTACGACAATTTCCTGGAGCCCGAGTCGCCGCTATGGTGGGAAGGCGCCTGGTTCGTGCAGGTCCTGTTCCAGATTCTTCTTTTCATGGGCGCCCTGGCCTTCATTCCGGGCGTCGCTCCGTTCGGCGAAAAACATCGCTATGCGTTCGGGCTGGTGCTGACGGCGGGAACCTTCCTGCTGCATTACATCATGGTGCTGACCGTGCACGCGCCCATCATGATGTTCGGCCATCTGCCGCAATTCTTCCTCTGGCAGTTCGCGCTGGGCTGGTTGGTGTTCAGCGCCAAGAGCCAGCTGCAACGGGTGATCACGCTGGCTATCCTGTTCGGCTGCATGGGCGCACTGACCACCATCGATGGCATGAGCGGCGATTACCTGCTGCAGCACCATGCGCCCTATTGGCTGGGCCTGGGCACGCTTCTTCTATTGTGGATGCCGCCCGTCCCGCTTCCGCGCGTCATCGCCGCGCCCATCGTCACGATCGCCAAATCCACGCTCTTTATCTATCTGTTCCATTGGCCCTTCGATGTGGTGGCTTACCGGTGGCTGCACATCAATGGCGGCCCGCTGGGGATCATCATTGGGTTCGCGGGCAGCCTGACGGTGTGGGCGCTTTATGAAGCCATGGTCCGGACGTTCCGCTCGATGCGGGGCAGCAACCGGCAAACCGCCGACGTTTTCGGATAGGCAATTCGTCCGGTTAGAAGCACCGCCCTTGAGCGGCCAATCCTATTTGCCGGCCGTTTCCAGCATAAGCGCCTTGTGCGCGGCGATCATGTCGTCCGCCAGATAATTCTTGCGCAGGCGTTCCCTGTTGGCCGCGCCCACCGTCTTGCGCGCCGCGGTTCCGATCACCAGCGCCCGCATGGCAGCGCCCAATTCCCGGTCCGACAGATGGACCAGATAGGGCTGGTTGGCGCCGGACACCATCTGGCGGACATCGCCCACATCCGTGGAGGCGATGGGCAGCCCCGCATCCATTGCTTCCAGCACGGCCAGCGGCATCTGCTCGGTGTCGCTGGACAGCGCCATCAGATCGCATTGCATGAGAATGTCGCGGACATCCTCGCGCCGGCCCAGAAAGCGGATGGACGATCCCAGCGAGAGCGCCTCGGCTTCCCGCAACACCGCGTCCAGTTCTGGCCCGTCACCGATCACCAGCAGCACCGCTTCGCTTTTCAGCGGCGCGAAAGCGCGGAGCAGCCGGATCACGTTCTTTTCCCGCCGGACCGCGCCCGCCCAGGCGATGCGCGGCAGGCCTTGCGGCAGATTGAGCCCCAGATCCTCGATCCGGGTGGAATAGCGGTCCAGGGGCGCCAGGCCATTGGGAATGTAATGCACATGGGCCCGGTTCAATCGCCATACATTGAGAGCCAGATCCTGAAGCGCCAATGACGGCACGATCAGCTGGCTGTGCCGGAGCGCCAGCCGGCGGGTCCAGACGCGGCGGCGGAATTGGCGCTGCGCTTCTTCGGGACCGAAACCGTCTTCCATATGGATATGGGGCACGCGGCCAAAGGCATTGGCCATCGCCCATTCGATCGAGCCCCAATTATACGTCATCAGGAGGTCCGGGGCGCGCGCGCCAATCTCGTGGCGATAATGGCCCAGGCGCTTGGGAAGCGATCCCTTCGTGTCCGGCTGCCCGCCCAGCGTGACGCGGATGCCGGAGGCCAGAAACTGGGCGGCGGTATAGGCGCCGTCCAGCGCGATCACGGTGTGCGAAAATTCGGGACCGAATCCCTTGGCCAGCTGGGTGAAGCGGACCTGGGCGCCCCCGATCTTGAAGGACGGGAAGACGTGAAGAATGTTGAGCGCGCGCGTCACGTCTGAGCCCGGTTTCTGTCTGGCGCCGGATGGCCCAGAATCATCTCTGCATTATTGCGCGCCGTGTGCGAACAAAACCACCCGCACGGTCTGAACCAGGATCGTCAGGTCGAGGAAAAAATCGTTGTTCTTCACATAATAGAGATCGAAAGCCAGCTTCTGCCGCGCATCCTCGATCGACTCGCCATAGCGGTAATTGACTTGCGCCCAGCCGGTGATGCCCGGCTTCACGCGATGACGAAGATCGTAATAGGGCAATTCGCGGCGCAGCTGCTGAACGAAATAGGGCCGTTCGGGGCGCGGCCCGATGAAGCTCATGTCGCCCTGCAGAACATTGATGATCTGGGGGATCTCGTCGATCCGGGTGGCGCGGATGAAGCGGCCGACCTTGGTGACGCGATTGTCCTTGGCGGTCGCCCAGCGCGGCACGCCGTCCTTTTCGGCATCCTGGCGCATGCTGCGGAATTTCCAGACGCGGAAGATGCGCCCGTTCAGTCCCACGCGCTCCTGGCGATAAAAGACCGGTCCCCTGCTCTCCAGCTTGATCGCGATGGCGACCAGAAGCGTGATCGGCAGCACCGCCGCCAGGAAGGCCAGGCTGACGGTGAAATCGCCCACGCGCTTCAAGACGCGGCGACGGCGATTGAGCTGAAAGCCGCTGGTGAAGGCGAGCGTGCCGGGGCCGACATTGGAAACATCGATCTGGGCGAATTCCCGCTCCCAGAAATTCAGATATTCGACCACATCGATGCCGTTGAGGCGGCATTCCAGAAGATCCCACACCGCCAACCCGCGCTTGTCGTCCACGGCGACGATGATTTCATCGACCCGCATCTGCTGGGCGATCTGCAGGAGCGGGGTCGCCGCATGCGCGGAAGGCTCGCCCACCGCCAGATTGCCCTCGGTGGTCCAGACCCGGTTCTCGACCGCCCTGCAGCTATCGACCGTGCGCACATGCTTGAGATGGTTGCGGCCGGGGCCATCCATATAGGCGATGACGGCATCGGCGGTCGCGCCCTGGCCCAGCACCAGAACCCGCTTCTTCAGGAAGGAGCTGCGATAATAGATATGGAAGACAAAGCGCAGGCACAGCAGCAGCGCCATGAACAGGCTGATGGCGAGGGAGAGAATGCCCACGAACCAGCCGAACGGCACCCCCAGCGCGATCTTGCTGATGGCGAAAAACCCCACGGCGATAACGAAGACCACCTGCCAGGCGATGGCGAAGCGCTTGAGGAAGGTGCGGAAGCTGCGCAGCGCATCGGCATTGTAGATGCCCATCGACGCGCACAAGAGCACGAAGATGCAGGCCAAGGTCGTCGCCTTGACCAGGTTCAGCGACACCAGGCTGTTGAAATAGCAGATGGAGCAATGCTGCTCGAGGCCGAGGAGCCGCAGGCCGGCCAGAAACAGGCCTCCGTCAAGGCCGGCGAGCACCACGGAAGGCGCCGCTACATAATGACCAAAAAGCCTCACTGGACCCCAAACCCATGCGTTTCATGTTTCACGGATTTTCCGGCCCTAAAGCCGGTCAACCGCATGAAGACGCTGCAACTCATATGCCAGGGCTGCCGCGCCCGAATACGCGCCGTTTCGGGACATTAACCACCGATTTTGAAGAAAAAATAGTTGTCCCGGCATAAACTCCCAGAAGCTTTTTCGAGGGGGAAAGTTCCCCGCCGGGGCTTCAGAGGCCCTTAGCAATTCGCCTGCCAAACTGCTGCCCGCCACAGGGAGAGAAATTTGCTGCGCGTTCTGGTCTTTTCGACCCTCTACCCCAACCAGGCGCAGCCCAACCACGGCGTTTTCGTGGAAAATCGCTTGCGTCACACTTTGGCACAGGGCGGGATCGACGCGACGGTCCTGGCGCCGGTCCCATGGTTTCCGTCACGGAACCCTGCTTTCGGACGCTATGCGCAATTTGCGGCGGTTCCCCGGCAGGAGACCCGGCACGGCTTGACGATCTACCATCCCCGCTATCCGGTCATCCCCAAAGTGGGTAGCCGTTTCACCCCCGCGTTCCTCTACAGAGCGGCCCGGCGCGCCCTGGACGGGATGGCGCGCGCGGGCGTTCCGAAATTCGACCTGATCGATGCGCATTATTTTTATCCCGACGGCGTGGCGGCGGCGCGGCTTGCCCGGGATTTGAATATTCCGCTTCTGATCACCGGACGCGGCACCGATCTCACGCTGATCCCGCAATCGGCGCCGGAGCGCGCGCAGATCCAATGGGCCAGCCGTCAAGCCAGCGGCATGATCACGGTCTGCGAGGATCTGCGGCAAAAGCTGGTGGGGCTGGGCGAGCCGGCATCGCGGGTGGTGACGTTGCGCAATGGCGTGGACCTGAAACGCTTCTCGCCCGGCGACCGCGCGGCTGCGCGCGCCAAGCTGGGGCTTGATGGATTCACTTTGCTGTCCGTGGGCAGCCTGATCCCGCGCAAGGGTCACGAACTGATCATCGCGGCGCTCACCGAATTGCCGGACATGACATTGATGATCGCGGGCTCCGGCCCCATGCGCGCCGAACTGGAACGCATCGCCGCAGAGAAAGGCGTTGCCTCCCGCGTCCGCTTTCTGGGCGAGATCGCGCATGACGCGCTGGTGGACGCCTATCGCGCCGCCGACATTTTCGTGCTGGCTTCGTCGCGCGAAGGCTGGGCGAATGTTCTTCTGGAAGCGATGGCTTCCGGCACGCCCGTGGTCGCAACAAATGTGAACGGCACGCCCGAAGTCGTCACCGATCCCAAGCTGGGCGCCCTGGTGGAAGAACGGTCCCCACCCGCTTTGGCGCAGGCCATCCGTGCATTGCGCGAAAAAGCACCGGGTCGCGCCGCCGTCAGGGCGTATGCGGAACAATTCAGCTGGGACGATACTGCGCGCGCGAACAAGGCATTGTTTCTTGCTGCGGCGCGATACGGATACGAAGATCGTTTCAATCCCGCCATTGTGACGGCAGCTTACGATGTTCTCACCAAACGCGAATTCACGCCCGCGTAACGCCATAATCGTTTGTTAACCAAGCGCCCGTTACTCATACTCGCAGATCTGGAATCCGAACCTACGATCCCAGGACAGAGGCGGACATCACGTGCGACCGAGCGCGGCTGAAAGCAAAATCGTCCAGTTTCCGGCAGCCCGGTCTGCCGGCCGCAACGCTGTGATCGAAGACGACGCGGCCGATCGGGGCCGCAGACTACCCGTCGGTTATTGCATGATGATCTGGGCCGCGCTGGCCGTGGCGGGCTGGGGCGCGTTCCACGCCGCCTTTCAACTGATCTGAATTCGCGATCTTCGCACTACGCTGCCGCTAGCGACCACACTTTTCCGGATCGCGCTTTAGTGCGCCTCGGCCGCATGGTCGAGAAAGCTGGCGAACACCCATAACAGCCAGAGCGGCTTGGAGAAATCGCGGCGGCCCGCGATATGCGCATCCGCCATCGCCGCGATCGCTTTGGCATCGAAGAGACCGCTTTGCTTCAACCGCGCGCCGTCCGCCAGGGCGCGAACCTGACCGCTAAGCGGTCCGCGGAACCATTCCGCCACCGGCACGGTGAAGCCTTTCTTGGAGCGGTAGAGCAGATCGTGGGGCAAAAAGTCTTCCATCGCCTGCTTCAAAATCGCCTTTCCACCCGCGCCGCGCTGCAGCTTCAGTTCGTCGGGCAGCGAGAAAGCCCAGTCCGACAATTCCTGATCCAGGAACGGCGCGCGCAATTCCAGCGAATTGGCCATGCTGGCCCGGTCCACCTTGGTCAGGATGTCGCCCGGCAGGTAGGTCATGATGTCGGTATATTGCGCCCGCTGCAGCATATCGAGCGGCGCATCGATGTTGAAATGCCGGCGCATCACATCGCCGGAATCGTAACCGCCCAGGCTGTTGCGGAAATCGCGGGAGAGAAGCTGGATGCGGATTTCCGGCGGCAATGCCGACACCATGCGCAGATAGGCATCGGCGGGGCTCAGCGACAATTCCCTGAAGGTGGTCTTGGCCCGCAGCATGCGCGGCAGGCGCGCGCCATGGGGATAGATATCGGCCAGGAACGAAAATAGCGGCCCGCGCACGCTGTCCGGAATCCAGCCCCGCGCCCGCATCTGCGCGGCGAAAAAGGCATAGCGGCGATACCCGCCGAGAATTTCGTCGCCTCCGTCGCCGGTGAGCGCCGCCTTCACCGTCTGGCGCGCCAGCTTGCAGACCGCGAAAGTGGGCAAAGCCGAGATATCGCCGAACGGCTCGTCATAAATGCCCGGCAGGCGCGGCAACAGGCTGAAATCGCCCGGATCGACGATGCGGGTGTGATGACTGGTGCCATAGCGGTCCGACACCGCCTTGGCATAATCGCTTTCGTCGTAATCGCGCTCCTCGAAGCCGATGGAGAAGGTGCTGACGGGCGCGTCCTGCAATCCCGCCATCAGCGACACCACGGCGCTGGAATCCACGCCGCCGGACAGGAGCGCGCCCACTTCCACATCGGAAATCAGACGCAGCTTCACCGCATGGCGCAAGACATCGACCATCGCCTTTTTGGGATGCTCCGGCATGGTCCTGGCATGCACCTGGTCCAGCAGATTCCAATAGCGCATCAGCTCCGGCGACTGGCCCCGGCGCACGATCAAGGCATGCGCCGCCGGCAATTTGCGGATCGCGGCATAGATGGTCTTGGGATCGGGCACATAGCCATAGGTGAAGAAATCCTCCACCGCGATGGGATCCAGGCTCCGGTCCAGGCCCGGCGCCTTCAGCAGGGATTTGATTTCCGAGCCGAACACCAGCTGGCCGCCGGGAAGCTCCGCATAATGCATCGGCTTCTTGCCGAAGCGGTCCCGCACCAACACCAAACTCTGCTGCGGCGCATCCCATAGCGCAAAGGCGAACATGCCGCGCAATCGGGCGAACAGCCCCGTGCCCCAGTGCCGCCAGCCATGCAGCAATACCTCTGTATCGCTGCGGGTCTGGAACTGCGCGCCTTCGGCCTTCAGCGCCGCCATCAAGTCCGGGAAATTATAGATCTCGCCATTGAAGACGATGGTGAGCGCGCCATCCACGGTCTGCATGGGCTGGATGCCGCCCGCCAGGTCGATGAAAGCCAGGCGCCGGTGCCCCAGCGCGATGCCGGGCTCGTTAAAAATGCCTTCCCCGTCCGGGCCGCGATGGGCCACCGCATCCGTCATGGCCTGGATCAAGGCCGGGTCGAAGGAGCGCATGCCCTGGCAATCGAACAGTCCCGTCAGGCCGCACATGGCTTACGCGTCCTTCCTGCCGGCAGACGCTACAAGCCGCTTTGCCACCGCCACAACCCGTTCGGCGCTGTTGACCCAGGTGAGGGATTTGCGCGCGATCGTCTCCTTGGCGGCCGCACCCAGACGCGCGCGAAGCGCCGGGTCGGCGCAGAGCTTGAGCAGCACCGCTTCCAGCGCCCCCGGATCCTTGGCGAACAGCAGCGCGTCATGACCCTCGGTGAGGATCTCGCGGATATTTTCCATGTCGGGCGCGACGATGGCCGAGCCCAGCTGCAGATATTCGAACAGCTTGAGTGGCGATGAATAAGGCGTGACATCCGGCAGCACGGCGATGTCGAACGAGGTCACATGGCGGGTGACATCTTCGCGGCCCACAATGCCGGTAATGGTAAGCCGGTCGGGAATGCCTTTGTTGCGGGCATGTTCTTCCAGCGAAGCGCGCGCCGGCCCATCGCCCACCACCAACACCCGGATATCATACGCATCGCGATGCAAAGCAGCGAAATCGATCAGCCGATGCACCGCGTTCCAGTCGCGGATGAAGCCGGTGAAGCCCAGCACGATCACCGGCTTGCCGTCCGGTCCCGCAGGCATGCCGGTCTTGGGTACCGCCTGGAAACGGGCGGGATCCACGCCATTGGGCACCACGGTGATGCGCGATGCGGGAACGCCATAGCCTTCCACGGTCTTGGCCAGAACACCGGTGACGGGAAAGGCGTGATCGACATTGCGCCAGATATAGCCTTGCGCCCAGCGCCCGATCCGGTGCAGGCGCAGTCCGTCATTCTTCGCCCGTTCTTCAAACAAGGGCGAATTGACTTCCAGGATCAAGGGCAGGCCCAGACGCTTGCGCGCCCAGACACCGGCGAACAGATAGAGGCTGAAGCGCTCATAGATGATGTCGGGCCGATATTTCAGCACGGCCGCGCGCAGCCGCCGGTAGGCTTTCAGATTGTAGAGGATCTCCAGCGGCTCATAGAGCCAGGCGGGAATCAGCTGCTTGATGCGGTCCACGGCGGAATTGGAGCCGCCGAATTTGGTCTCGGCGAACGCAGCCGGTCCCACCAGGATCACCTCGTGACCCAAGGTTTTCAGCGCCTTCATCAATTCTTCCAGATGGACGGACTGGCCGTCGCGCGAAGCGATGCGATGATGGAAGAGAATTCGCATGATTCAGTGAACCCCTCCCTCTTCCGCCTTGTGCAATGAAGCTGTCATAGCACCGGGGCCGCTTTACCTTGGTTAAGAAGCCGGTCGAATTGCTCCAGGAGCGCCGGCCAGGCGTAATCCTGTTCCACGCGCCGGCGGGCGGCGGCGCCCAGGCTCTCGCCGGACAGTCCGGCCGCCGACAGGCAGGCATGCGCGAAATCCGCGGCCGTATCGGCCAGCAGCAATTCTTGCCCCGGCTTCGCATGGATGCCCTCCAGCGCATCGCTGGTCACCACGGTGGGGCGGCCCATCGCCATCGCTTCCAGCACCTTGTTCTGAATGCCGCGGGCGATGCGCATCGGCGCCACCGAGGCATCGGCATGGGCGACATAGGCACGGACATCCGCCACCCGGCCGGTGACGAAGACACCGCCGATCGACGTCAGCGCCCGCACTTTCGGCGAGGGGCTGGCGCCCACGATGTGAAACTGCGCCGCGGGCATGGTCTGGCGGATCAGGGGCAATATCTCCTGGGAAAACCAGACCACGGCATCGACATTGGGCGGATAATCCATGGTGCCGGTGAAAACGAAATTCGGCTTGTCCAGGGGATAGGGCGGCTCGAACGCATGAGCCGGATCGAAATAGTCCAGATCGACGCCGTTGCTGACCGCCCGGATACGGTCGGAATAACGCACCTGCTCCTTGCGGAAGACATCGGCTTCGGCTTCGGACACGAAGGTGGACCAGTCGCATTCGCGCACGATGCGGGCTTCCAGTTCCGCCACCCGCCGCCATTCGCGCCGATAGACTTGGCGCATGGGAAAGGACGCCACCTCCGCATAGGAACGCCATTTCTCGGAATCGACATCGATCAGGTCGATCAGGCGGATGGCCGAACGCGTTTCGGGCAAGTCCAGGATATAGGGCGCCATATTGGACGAGCAGACTACGATAATGTCCGGTTTGATGGTCCGCACCACATCGCGAACCCAGTTTTGCAGTCCCCGGTCGCGATAGAACACAACGCTGAGAGCTTCGCCCGTCAGAAGGCCCCGCAGAGACGCGATCTTGGCATAACTCCGGTCGATCTCGGCGAAATGAGAGCTGGCGCACATCGCCCGAACGGTGGAAATATGCTGCACGTCAAGGGGATCGTCCACCAGGCAGCCCAGATGAATGTCGTGGGATTTGCGCAAATGCTGAAGCAGCTGCAGCACTCTGATCTTCTCGCCCTTATTGGCGGGATAGGGGATGCGCTGGGTGAGGAAAAGAAGATTGGCCACGGCGACTACGCCAAGCTGCGGCTGATGAAAGGCGAAATCGCGTTGGCCACCGGGATCGGCAGCCGCTGCCAGGCCGCGATGATCTTGGCATAGCGCGGATTGGTGGGATTGAGATTGGGCAGCGTATCGCGTCCCAGAAGCAGATATTGGTGCGTGATCGGGCGGGGTTCGAAGCCCCAATTGCTTTTGAAGCTGTAAGGGCCGGTGCCTATCTTGCTTCGGCCGAAATCGAAGATGGTGGCGCCCCGTTCCACCGCCCGGCGCATCAGCGCCCAATACATCATGTCGTTGGCGCCGCTGCGACGGGCTTCCACCAGGCTGCCGGTATAATAGGGAAGCACCTTGTCGCGGAAAAAGAAGCTCATCACGCTGGCGGTGGGCACGCCGTCCTTGCGGACGGTGAGGATCTCGCAAGACTCGCCGAATATGGTGAGCAGGTTTTCATAGAAGCGTCGCGGCAGGATGGGCGTGCCGTGATCGCGCAAAGTGCGGGCATAGAGATCGAAGAATGGCTGGATGCTGCGCTCGATCGAAATGGTGAAGCCCTGCTCCAGGGCCTTGCGGACCACGGCGCGCTGCTTTCGGGGAATCTGCTTGAGATTGTCGGCTTCCGTGGCGGCGATCGGTCCTTCGAAGCCGGCATAGAGATCACCTTTCGCCTGCCAACCAGGGCCCGCCGCCGGGCAATCGCGAAGTTCGACATAGCCGACCTTGCGGTGGCGGCCAAGCCGGGCAGCCTCTTCCAGAACCGCCGTCAACCCCGCCGCGCTCGCGGACAGCGGCCCGCCCCCCACCGTGAAACCATTGCCGATCAGAAAACGCCCGAACAGCCGGCTGTCGATTTCCGTCAGCGGCAGAACCGCATCGATGCCGCCCGTGCCGTCGCGCGAAATCACATAGGGACAGGCATGGCCGAAGCTGCGCTTGACCACCTCGCGCCAGCCCGACAGCTGGAAGAAAGTGGCATCCGGGCGGGAGGCGACAAACGCGTCCCATTCGGCCGAAGCCGCGCTGGTATCAGGCAGCAGCATTGCGGGTCTGGGTCGGTGCCCGCTCCGAGGACCCATTGAGAAAAATGGAATCCATCCGATCCCAGCGGAAATCGCGGGTCAGCCGGCCAAGCCGTTCGCCGGTCTTGGCCAGATTGGTGTAATGGCGCAGGCGCGATTTCGCCGACACGCCACCTGGGCGCGGCTGATCCGGATCGACTTCCCACGGATGAATGTAGAACACCGCCGGCAGGCGGTCGCGGCGATTGATCCGGCGAAGCGCAGCCCGCGACACGGCATAGGGCAAAAGACGGAAATAGCCGCCGCCGCCGGCCGGATAATTTTTCGATCCGACTCTGACCGTGGCGATGGGCACTTCAATCAGATTCTTCACACCCGCGGGCTTATAGACCGCGCGCGGCGCATCCGGATTGGAATAATTATCCCGCGCCACCGGATAGATGCTGGAGGAATAGCGATAGCCCTCCTCTTCCAGCACCGGCCAGGCCCAGGGCGTGGCGGCGCCCACGCTGAAGGTGGCGGCGCGATAGCCGCGCACCTCCACGCCGCCGATATCTTCCAGGATCTTTTTGGTGCGGCGGATATCGGCGCGGAATTCCTCCGGCGTCTGGGAATCGACGCGGAAATGGCAATAGCCGTGACTGGCCAGCTCATGACCGCCCTCCACGATCGCGCGGATGGTGGCGGGATTGCGCTCGGCGATCCAGCCCAGGGTGAAGAAGGTGCCCTTCACCTTCGACGCGGCGAAGATGTCCAGAATGGCTCTGGTGTTGCGGTCGACGCGCGAGGGATAGCTGTCCCAATGGGCGCGCGTATAAGCCTTCTCCAGGGCTTGGACCTGATAATAGTCTTCCACGTCCACGGACAGGCCGTTCACGATGGAAGATATTTCCGGTCCCTGCTCCATGGTCACCGCGTGTCAGAATCGCCTGGTGATCGCCGCGTACAGGACGTTTTCCGTGATGCTCTGGCCGTTGGTGAAAAGCTGGACCTGGCGCTGATAGGCATAGCCTGCCGCCGCCCGCATCGTGGAATTGATGTCGTACTGAAGACCGGCCCTGCCGCCATAGGATTCGCTGGCGCCGAAGAAGGGATTGGCGAAGGTGTGGTAGTAGTCGATGCCCGCGGCGAAGGCGAGATCCGGGGCGATGCTGCGCTGATAATCGACACTGGATACCAGCGAACGGTCGTGGTTGTTGGACGGCAGCAGCATGCGGTCGTTCCAGGTTCCCCGCAGACCGATGCTCTGGGTTTCCCAGGCATAGACCAACGACAGATCACCTTGCTTGTTCAACGCGGTCTGGTTGTCGATGTTACCGTTGATCAGGAACTGGGTGGTGCTGAGCTGGGGCGGCAGCTGGATCGCGGCAATGGTGGACGTGTTGAACGCCGTGTTGATCTGAAGCTGGTTCGGCTGGATGGCTTCGAAGTAATGGCCTTCGGCATAGAATTCCTGGGAAATCTGCAGATGCAGATCGCCTCTCCAGGCGGCGTGGCCGAACCGCGCACCATATTCGACGGATATTGTGGAGTTCTCGCCACCCGGATTGACGCCTAAGATATATTCGGCGCCACCGCTCCACGCAGAGTCGTGAATATTCACGATGCCCGGTTGTGTCACATTATCATAGCCGCCGCGCCCGATCAGGCGGATCTCTGGGAAGATCTGAACATAGAGGGACTGCTGGATATTATAGGCTTCGAAATTGTGATCGTCCCGCTCGACCTGGGCATTGGTGACCAGCTCATAGCCGCGGTAGCGCTCGCCGGTATCGATCGCGGCGGCACCCGCCAGGATCGCGGCATTGTTGGGCAGGCCGGCGCTGCTGGCATTGGGATTGTCGAAAAAGACCTGGGCGAAGCGGCCCAGCACATCGACATCGGCGAAATCGTCCAGGGTGGTCGTCAGGTGCGGACCGACATCGTAGGTGGCGATGGTGATCTGGTTGGCGGCTCCCACCCGGTTGATCGCGGGGGTGCCGAAAGTCGAGACGCTGGCGTTCATCAGCATCGCATCGGCGTCGATCGACAGGAATTCAGGGACCACGTCATAATTGGCGGTACCCCGCGCATCGCCGGAGAAGCCGCTGAGCTGGCTCTGGCTGGCATAGGCGTCATAATAGGCATGCCCGATCAGGCTGGCGGTGAAGGGGCCATGGACACTGACTTCCGCGCCCACCATCGGGCGGGTGATGAAGTCGGCCTTCTTGTCGGTCGAGGTCAAAAGCGCGTTGTCGGTAAAGGTCTCCTGCAGGCCTACCAGCGGGGAAATCGAGAAATCGCGGGTATCGATCAGGGGGGCGGGGGCGCCAGCAGGCGGCCGTTCCAGGATGCCCGAAAAGACGCTCTGCGCGGAGGCGCCGGTCGATGCCATGGCAAGCAGAAAAACGCAGCCGCCCGCGAATTTACCAGCGCGGCTGGCCCGAAAACCCAAAGACTGCATATCCCCTCGCCACCAAAAGTGACGCCGATTCACGAATTCCTGGAATATCGGACCGGCGACCTGGAATGATCAGTCTTATTGAAGACCATAGCAACCCGGGATTCGTCAATCGGTCCGGCCTGGCGGTGGAGGATACCCAACCCTTCGTCAATGTCTTTCCGGCGGGTCTGTCCCTTGGCGGCAACAAACATGATCTGGCCGGCATAGCCGGCCAGCGAGATGGTCTCGCTGCAGGCCAGGACCGAGCCGGAATCGATGATCACGATCCGCTTCTGGGAGCCGTCATGGAAAGCCTTCAGCAGCTGCGTCATCCGCTCGCTGGTGATCAGTTCGGGCGCGGTGATCCTGGGCAGGCCCGCCGGCACGGCATACACGCCCTTGACGCTGGTGGGATAGACGATGTCCTCGATCCCGATTTCCTCATTCTCCAGGAAGTCCAGCAAGCCCAATTCGCCCGAAAGGCCCATGCGGCGGGACAATTCCGGCGAACGCATGTCAGCGTCGATCAGGATGACGCTGTAGTCCCGCTCGAAGATGAAGCTCATCGCCAGGCCCAGGGTGACGGTGGTCTTGCCTTCCCGGGGGCTGGCGCTGGTGATCAGGATGGTGCGCGGATCCTTGGCCTTGTCCGCGGGCGCATTGTCGATGCGCGACAGGATGTGGCGCTTGACGACGCGGAAATCCTCGCGGGTACGGGATTCGTCGAAATGCGGGGTGACGACCGAGCCGACCCGCTTCACCACCCCACCCCGTTCCTCGACCTTATCCAGATTCGACACGGTATTGGCCGGCACCAGGACGGTGTCGTCGTCTACAGAAATGTCGGCGGGAAAAACCTTGCCTGTAAAGGGAACTTTGCTCATCTGACCCATCGCCAATTGCCGCCTGTTATTTCACAAAACCCTGAAACAAGGTTGTCGAATATTGATGGAAAATTGCCTGAAGCCATGGCGACGTGGAAACCGATATCAGAACCGTGGCAACCAAAAGGATAATTCCGAACGTTACGAACACAGCAACATGACGCGAACCTTGAACAACCTCGCCCGTGTGCCAGGTCTGCTCCCAGGAAATCGTTCCTATGACCGGCAGCTGAAAGGCTTCCTCCAGTTCCCTGGGCGCCACGAAGACGCCAGTAATGGCGCCGCGCAGATAGGCCGCGCCGATGCCGCCCGCGATCGCCGCAACCACCGCGAGCAGCAGCAGCAACGGACGGTTGGGGCCTGAAGGCGTGGCCGGAATGGTCGGCTGGTTGGTGACCTGGAACTTCGCCGAATTGTTCGCGCCATAGACCGCCAGGGACATCTGAGCGGCCTCGCGGCGGGCCAGAAGCTCCTGATAGGCGTTGCGCAGCATGTCGTCGGTGCGCTTGAGATCGGCTTCCTGCGCCGCGATCTGCGGCGGCAGGCTGGGCCGGAACCGGGCCCGGCGCAGCCGCGCCTGCGCGGCGGCCAATTGTCCGCGCGCGGCGGCGACGGCGGAATTGCCGCCGGCCCTGTTGGCCTGTGAGGCCGCGCGCTGCTGCAGCTGCGTCAGCTGCTGGCGGGCCGCGATCACGTCGGGATACTGGTCGGTATATTGCAGGCGCAGAGCCGCGATGCGGTCTTCCAGCGCTGCGATCTGGCCCTGCACCGGCGAATCCGAGCCGCCATCGCGCGCCAAAGCGGCGGTATAGGCGGCGCGTGCATTCTCGACATCGTTGGCGGCATCGGCCTCTTCGGCGGTATCCGTCGCCAGAGCGGCGCTGTCGCCGTAACGGGCATGGAACGCGGCGATCTTTCCTTGCGATTCATTCAGCTTGCGCTGATAGATCGCGATCTGCGAATCCAGAAAGACATCGGCCTGGCTGAAATCGCGCTGGGCGCGATCCTGGGTGCTCGACACGAACTGGGCCAGGAGCAGCCGCACCACATTATAGGCCTTCACCGGATTGGTGGCGGTATAGTGGAATTCAGTGAAGCCGTCGCCGGCATCGGGAACCACTTCGATTTTGTTGCGCAAGGACAGGATCGCGGCCTGGCGCTGGGCCGGGTCGAGGCGCGACAGAGTCGGATTCAACTGTTCGGCAACCTTGCCCAGATTCTGGTCGTTGAGCAGGGTCTTCTGCACCACATAGGTGCCGCCATATTCGGCGCCCAAGGAAACATTGGCCGCGGCAGCGGAGAGCGACGTCTGGCGCGGAACATAGATCTGCGCCCAGGCATCGTAATTGTCGGGCAGCCGCACGATATAGGCGGCGCCTGCCACGAACAGAACGATCGCGGTGATGATGGCCGTCCAGCGATAGCACCAGATGCGAACCATTTCGTCGTAGAGCAGACTGAGTACGGTACCGACCATGTTCCTGTTCGTTCAGTTTGAAAGCGCCCATCAGACCGCCGGGCTGCGTACGCAAAGCTAGACATCCGGCCCCGCCGCCGGGCGGGGCCGGATTAACGCATCAGAACCAACGCTCCGGAATGCGGACAACATCGCCCGGCATCAGCTGAACATTGGCTTTCAGGTCGCCCGACTTCATCAGGTCGGCCAGATGAACCGGAATGCCGCGGCTCACGCCATTCTGCGTACGGATGATCTGGGCGTCGTTGCCCGCCGCATAGGTGTTGAGACCACCCACATCGATCATCACGTCCAGAACCGTCATGCCGGCGCGATACGGCACCGATTTCGGGGTCGCGGCGGCGCCGATGACCCGGATGGACGCGGCGCTGCCGGTCGCGGTGGCGACGGTGCGGACCAGAACGGTGACCACCGGATCCTGGACATATTTGCCAAGCGCGGTGCGCAGATCAGCCGCCAGCGCGGTCGGGGTCTTGCCCTGGGCCTGGATGTCGGCCACCAGCGGGGTGGAGATCTTGCCATCCGGACGGACCGGCAGGGTCACGGACAAGTCCGGATTTTTCCAGACAAAGACCTGCAGTTCGTCGCCAGGCCCGATCAGGTAATCGGAAGCGACAGCCGCCGAAGCGGACGAAGCGGGAGCGGCGGCACTGTTCTGCGCCTGTGCCGCGATCGGCGACAGCAGCAGCAAAGCCGCTGCAACATGTGTGAGTTTAAGACAATTCATTGCGATGCCCCTCGTTTGAAGCTCAATTCCCAAACCCAAAGCAAGGCCCGTACCAAGTCGTTACGTGTCAAAAGCAGACGATCGTCAAATCTGCCCAAACTGGCACGGGCTGCCTTGCCCAACGCGAACTCCAACCGGCAACCGACAGGCGGCTCCGGCCCCAGGATTACAACGTATGATGCTATAATATTTCCTGAAGGCTGTCGCAGAACTTGGCCAAGAATAGGTATCGGTATCGTGACAGTTAATCGCAGGTAACCCAGCCAGAAAAACGGCCCCGGACAGCCTTCCCGGCGGGGAAGGCGCCACAGCCCCTTTCGAGGGCGGACTTAGCTCAACGGGCCCGGCTTTGCATGCCTTTCCATGGTTTATCCACCGCGGAAAAAGCGGAATATTCCTCCTGGGTTTCCAGGCAGACTTCCGCGCGGTACGAGAAGAACAGGTCCGCGGTGCCATATTTGCGCAGGTTCGTACGTTCGGTGCAGTCCACCACCGGAACCGCCGGCGCGCATTTTACCAACCCGTCCTTGTAGTGGCGCAGCGCCTCATGCGGACCGCATTCCAGCACCTGGCCGCTGGAGGCGCCCGCCGCCAGGCCTTCGCTGGACTGGACCACCTTGCCGATCATGATTTTCAAATGCGAACCGGGAATGCAGCGCACCACTTCGCCTTCATAACCGCCATTGATCCAGGTATCGCCCAGCATGTGGGACGCGGGAAATTCATGGCCCTCCGCCGACACGCAGACCGCATGGATGGTCTTGACGATGGTGGCCTCTTGGATGGTGCATCGGGCCCGGGCGGGCGCGGTTTCCACATTCAAGGTGCCGATATCGCCGCCCGCGAACGCCGCCGGCGCTTCCGGCGCCCAGCCGCCGCCGCCGATCACGATCGCGCTGGCACCGGCAAAGCTCGCGGCATTGGCCGCCGCGCTGGCGCTGGCCATCGCCGAAGCCTCGGCGCTGACCGAGATATTGTCGCCGCCCTTGTTGATGACGATGCTTTTGTTGATGTTGATATTCTTGGAATTATCGATGGTTTTCGAATTGTCGATATTCTTGGTGACGTTGATGGTCTTGGAATTGTCGATGTTGTTGGTCACATCGATGGATTTGTTGATCGTCACCGGCTTGTAGACGTTGATATTGTTCTCGATCGTGGTCGGCTTGTAGATCCGGATATTGGTGCCGCCGGAGGGGCGGCCGGGATGGCCGGCCGGTCCACAGGTCGAGGGGGACGGCACATGGCCCATGCCGCCGCCATATGTCCCCATCTGGGGCACCCCGCCGGCTTGCGCCATCATCGGCGCGCCAATAATGGCCGCGGTGACCAGTGCGGAGGTCAGGAAATGTGCGGCCCTGTTCGGCATTGCTGCTCCCGGCGTCCCTTTTGGACGTGAATTCCCGGCAGGAGCAGCTTCACGAACCATGCCATCGAGCGCCGAGCCTGGAGCGGGCACCTGTTCCATATCGGAACACGTGCCCGCCGCCGGTTACTCGCCTTCCCAGAAACTCCGCAATTCGCGATTGAATTCGGCCCAGCGTTCTTCGGGAAAGAAGATCCGCGCGCCCGTCAATTCCACCAGCCGCCGGGTGCCCGGCAGAGTCTCGGCCAGCCAGCGGCCCCACTGGACGCCGAAATAGATATCGTCGGCGCCCCACACGATCAGGGCCGGCGCCTTCAGTGCTTCCAGGCCGCCTTCGATGGCGAGGGTGTGCTTGTTGTCGAACGCCGCCAGAAAGCGCTGAAAATCCGAGAGCCGCTGCTCGCTCTTCACCAGCGGCCGCAGATAGGTCTCGATATCCGCATCGCTCACCTTGCCAGCATCTTCATAGGCCGGCCCCAATGCATCCGGCGAACGATAGAGGCTCTTGTCCACCAGCATGGCGTTCAGCGCGCCGGACAGCCCGCCCGCCGCCGCCATCGCCAGAAACGGCTTGAAGGCTTCCGGCGGCCAATTGTCCTGCGCATCGCAATTGGTCAGGGTCAAACTGCGCACCCGGTCCGGATGGGTGGCGGCAAAGATCTGCGCGATGCCGCCGCCGCTGTCATTGCCCACCAGATCGACCTTGTCGATTTTCAGCGCGTCCAGGAATTGCAGCAGCATTTGCGCATTCGCGGTGACGGAAACATCGCCGCCCGGCGTCATCTCGGTGGCACCATGGGCCAGAAGATCGGGCGCGATGCAGCGCCTTATGTCCGACAGATGCGCCAGCTGGTGGCGCCACAGATGGTTGTTCAGCAGAACGCCGTGCACGAACAGCGCGACGGGGCCTTTGCCTTCTTCCGCATAGGCAATCTTGCCCGACGGTGTTTGAACGGTCTTGAGGGTCACGATCAGCCCTCCGTCCGCAAGGCGGAGGCCTTTGCCTCGCGCAAACTCTGCGCGCATTCCTCGCAGCAGACTTCCACCACATGACCGCCGATCGTGACCGTGATGGCGGTCTCGTCCAGCTTGCAATCGCAAGCGGCGCAACTTTTCTCGTCCATGACTTCGTCCTTTCTTGTCCATCTCTCGATGACGCGAAGGACCATTTTCGGGGGAGGCGTCGCTATCAGGATCTTTAGCGATCTGCGGTCTGGACTTAGTTGCAGACGCTCTACATTTTGTCATGGCCCGCATTTGCGGGCCATGACAGCAAAACTCAATTCCCGTGGAAGTTGGACGCTAGTGCGCCATCGCCGCCTGTCGGAACTCCGACGGCGAGCGGCCATAGGCCTCGCGGAAGGCGGCGCTGAAATGGCTGTGGCCGGAGAAACCCAGCTCCAGGCCCAGCGCCGTCAGATCGTCATATTGCGGCAAAAGCTCCAGAGCCCGCGCCAGCCTGAGCCTGAGCTGGTAGCGATAAAGCGGAATGCCTTCCACCTTGCGGAAGATCTGGGTGAGATAGACCGGCGAGCCGCCCACTTCGGCCGCGATCTCGCCCAAGGTCCAGCGGCGGGACAGATCGGACGCCAGAACCAGCTTCACCCGGTCGGCCAGCCGCTGCGGCGCGATGCCGGCATCGCTGGCATGGCTGGTGCGCGGGCCCAGCGCCCGCTGCACCAGGGTCAAGGCCACGCTTTCCGCTTCCAGGGGCTGAGCGATGCCCTGGCGCAGGCCATGCCGCAGCAGCGCCACCAGCGCCTGGGTGCGCGGATCGATGCGAAGGCGCTGGCGGCGGAATGCCAGGCGATTGCCTTCGCGCAAGAGCGGCTTGGGCGCCAGCTCGCGCAGCACCGGCTTGCTGATAAAGAGCGACAGGGAGGCGTCGCCCCCCATCACCGGATGACTGACGCGATAGGATTCGCCGGCATTGAAGAACAGGACCTGGTTGGCTTCGGCGATGGCCTGATCGCGGCCCAGATGCCGGGCATAGACGCCGCGATAGGGAAACACCAGCTCCGTGGCGCCTGCGCATTCCTCCGCGCTCTGATGACGGCAATGCCCGGCGCAACAGACATCGCGCACCGTGACGGTGGCGGTATTGAGCAAGGTCTGAACCGAAAAATCGGACACGCGAAGGGCTCTCTGACGGGCTATCCGGCGGTCTCTTCGATGGAATCGACGCGGTCGGGATAAAAGGCCAGATATTCTTTTATCGCCGCCACGGCGGCATAGGGGTTCTCATAGGTCCATACCGCATTCAGCGACCGCTCGCCACCGATGGGGATGCTGTAATAGCTGCAATCGCCCTTATAGGGGCAATAGGTGTGATGATCGGTCCGCTCCAAAAGCGACATGTCCACGTCGCGGCGGGGGACATATTTGACCCCTGGGTAAGAGGCTTCCTGCAGGATCAGCGCGTTCCTGCTATCGGCGATCACCCGTCCGCCCAGCTTGACGATGGCCCGGCCGGGCGCGGGCATGATGGTGATGGGATGGTCGGGCCCGGGAATTTTCACTGGAATTTTCACTGGCTTGCCGCCCATGCCTCGCCTCCGGTGATGGGAGAATCCGAGATGGAGACGGGACCTTGCCCGGTCAAGGCACGCGGCGATTTTACTTTATGCCCGGCTGCATTAGCGTGACGCGCCATGACCTTGCAGACCCTGCTCCAAGAGGCCCAATCATTGCATCAGGCCGGCCGGCTGGCGGAAGCCGAAGGGCTTTACCGGCAGGTGCTCGCCCAGGTGCCGCCGAATTTCCAGCTCCAGCATCTCCTGGCTCTGGTTCAGTTCCAGCAGCAGCGCCATGGCGATGCGCTGGCATCGGTCGCGGCGGCGCTGGCGATCAATCCGGAGGCGAGCGAATCCTTGGCCCTCAAGGGCGCCTTGCTGGCGGCCAGCGGCCGAGGCGAAGACGCCCTGATCCTGTTCGGCCGCGCTTTGGCGCTGAAGCCGGATCTGCCGGACGCGCTTTACAACCGCGCCTTGCTGCTGACCCAGATGAACCGTCCGGCGGAAGCCGTGACGGACTTCGACCGGCTTCTGGCGTTGGCGCCGGCGCAAGTGGAAGCCTGGGTCAATCGCGGCGTGGCGTTGCAGCAATGGGGAAAACTGACCGACGCCATCGCCAGTTACGACCGGGCCATCGCTCTGGTGCCGGGCCATATGCATGCCTGGCTCAATCGCGGCACCGCGTTGCAGGCGCTGGGCCGTTTCGCCGACGCGCTCGCCAGCTTCGACAAGGTGGTGGCGCTGGCGCCG
The DNA here is from genome assembly GCA_018242085.1 of Pseudomonadota bacterium. GTDB lineage: Bacteria > Pseudomonadota > Alphaproteobacteria > Micropepsales > Micropepsaceae > Rhizomicrobium. The sequence goes on along the minus strand of JAFECO010000689.1, from coordinate 353 downwards.
CGCCAGGCCGGCGCGTGGATCGGGCGGGGCCGCGCCCAGATGGGCTTGCAGCGTTTTGAAGAGGCGCTGGAGAGCTATGACACCGCGCTCGAAATCGTGCCAGGCGATGCGCCCGCCCTGGAGCAGCGCGCCGCCCTTCTGGAAACCATCAAGCTGTTGGGCGACATCCCCCCTGGCGCCGACGCATTGGATGTCTGGCAGGAGCGCGGCGCGGTGTTCCAGATCACCCAGCGCTTTGCCGAAGCCGTGATGGCGCTGGACAAGGTGCTGGCGCTCGATCCCCTCAATTCCACCGCCTTGATGCGCAAGGGCGCGGTCTTGTGCGAAGCCCGCCGCGTGACGGAGGGGATGGA
>JAFECO010000688.1 GCA_018242085.1 Pseudomonadota bacterium | reverse complement strand
GTGATCGCTGCCGTCAACGACGTCTTGCCATGATCAACATGACCAATCGTCCCAATGTTGCAGTGCGGCTTCGTACGCTCAAACTTCGCTTTCGCCATAACCTGAAATCCTTCGTCTCTTTTTCATGTCCGGCTTTCCGGGCCGGGCCTCAAACCATTGGAGCGGGTGAAGGGAATCGAACCCTCGTCATCAGCTTGGAAGGCTGTTGCTCTACCATTGAGCTACACCCGCCTTAATTCGACTTCCTTCGTCTTCGCGCGCCCATCGGACGATGGTGGAGGGGGTTGGATTCGAACCAACGTAGGCGTAGCCAACGGATTTACAGTCCGTCCCCTTTAGCCACTCGGGCACCCCTCCAATCACAAGTCTCCAACTGGAACAATGGGTTAGACCCAATCACCGGCCGGCGCGCTAGCTTCGTCCGTAACGTCCGGACGAGCGAAAATAATGCCTCCAAAAGGTTGGCTGCGGATCGCGGGTTATTGGTCAATCGGGCCTGGGTGTCAAGGGCTTAGATACCGCAAAAATGGCGGAATACCGCCCTTCCCGGACGGCCCGCTTGCCGCCCCCCATGGGTCCTCTATAAGGCCCCTCATGCGCCACAAGGATTTCCGCAAAGACCGCCGCCCCGCTCCCGGCCGGGGCCCCTCGGCATCGCCCGTGCGAACACCGGGCCGGCGGCCGGATCGGGCGGAAAACTGGCTCTATGGCCTTCACGCGGTCCAGGCCGCCCTGGCCAATGCCCATCGCAAGAGCCATCGGGTGGTCCTGACCGCCCGTGCGGCCGAAATCCTGGGTGAAAAGCTGCTCAGCCGGGTCCGGGTGGAGCCGGCCGATGCCGACGCCATCTCCAAACTGCTGCCGCCCGGCGCGGTCCATCAGGGCGTCGCCCTCGCCTGCGATCCCCTGCCGCCCTCCGACCTCGACCAGGTGCTGGGACGGGATGCGGGCGGGCGCCGCCGGATCGTGCTGGTGCTGGATCAGCTTTCCGACCCGCACAATGTCGGCGCCATCCTTCGTACCGCCGCCGCTTTTGGCGTTAGTGCCGTGGTGGTCCAGGATCGCCATGCCCCGCCGCAATCGGGCGCGCTGGCCAAAGCGGCTTCGGGCGCTTTGGAGATCCTTCCCTATGTCGAAGTGGTGAATATCGCCCGCGCGCTCGACCGGTTGGCCGAAGCCGGCTTCTGGCGCGTGGCGCTGGCGGGCGATGGCGAGCAGACCCTGGCCCAGGCCGCATCCGGCGGCGACATCGCCTTGGTGCTGGGTTCGGAAGGCGACGGCATCCGCCGCCTGGTGCGCGAGCGCTGCGATACCGCCGCCTATATTCCCATCGATAAGGCGATGGAGAGTCTCAACGTTTCCAACGCCGCCGCGATCGCGCTGTACGAAATCAGGCGAAGCTAGATAGCCCCCATCTGTCTCTTTCGCGCAAGCGCTCAGAGACATCTTCCCCCATCAGCGGCTCCGCCGCATGGGGGGAAGAAAGCCCATACTCGGAACTGCTTCCCTAAAGCTCGGTTATCTCTCCAGCAAAAGGTGGAGAGAAACATGCGCTCGGTGCTTCTGTGGGCGATCGGCATTCCATTGCCGATCATCATCATTCTCTGGCTGGTGACCGGCCACGCATAAGACCCGACCGTCCATCACAGAGTCGCGGCGAACTTTCCGGACTTGGCCCAGCCGCGCGGAACGATGCGGCCGGCCTGGGCGCGCTCGCCCTTCCATTCCTTGAGCTCCGATGCCGGAAAGTTCCGGTTGTTCTCGTCGACCAGGCCTTCTTTCCAGACAAAGGCAATGGCATCCAGCAGACCGCCATCCTTGTAGCGCTGCAAATAGACGCCCTGCCCCCGCGCCATCTCCGGCACTTCGGATAGCGCGAAGATCAGAAGCTTCCGGTTCTCGCCCGTCACCGCGACATGGTCGCCTTCCACCGGCCGCGCCACCGCCGCTTCGATCCCAGGCTTTACGTTCATCACCCGCTTGCCGTTCTTGGTCATGGCAATGGCGTCGTCCTCGGAGGTGATGAAGCCATGGCCCGACGTGGCGGCGAGCAAGAGCTTGCGGCCCGGCACATGCACGAACATGGCCGCGATATCGGCTTCGGGTGGCAGGTCGATGAAGGTCCGGATGGCCTCGCCATTGCCACGCCCGCCCGGCAGCTTGCTGCAATCCAGCGTGAAGAAACGGCCATCGGTCGCCAGCATCATCAACTTGTCGGTGGTCTGGGCATGAATCCAGAAGCGGCGGCGGTCGCCCTCGCGGTATTTCACCGCGTCGCTTTCCTCCTGATGTCCTTTCAAAGCCCTCAGCCACAATTTCTGAGAGCAGACGATGGTGATGGGTTCCTTTTCCACCGCGCTCGCCAGTTCGACCGCTTCTTCGGCGAGCGCCGACAATTCCGCCACGTCGCGGGCACCCGCGATTTCGGTGCGGCGCTTGCCCAATTTGGTCTTGGCGCCGAATTTCGCGTCGATCTCTTTGACTTCTTCGATCAGTTTCTGGGATTTGAGCTTCTCGGACCCCAGAAGCTTGGTGAGATCCTTCTGCTCGCGGGTGAGCTCGGCATGCTCGCCGCGGATCTCCATTTCTTCCAGCTTGCGCAACGCACGCAGCCGCATATTGAGGATGGCTTCGGCCTGGTTCTCGTTGAGGTCGAAGGCCTTCATCAATTTCGGCTTGGGCTCATCCTCGGTGCGGATGATCTTGATAACCTTGTCGAGGTTCAGATAAGCGGCGAGATAGCCTTCCAGAACTTCCAGCCGCGCCGCGATCTTTTCCAGCCGGTGCCGGGAGCGGCGCTCCAATACATCGCGGCGGTGATCGATAAAGGCCTGAAGCGCCTGCTTCAAGCTCATCACCTTGGGCACCTGCCCCTTGTCCAGGACATTGAGGTTGAGCGGAATCCGCACTTCCAGGTCGCTCTGCCGGAACATCTGTTCCATCAGCAGATTGGCATCCACCGTGCGGTTCTTGGGCGAAAGCACGATGCGGATATCCTCGGCGCTTTCGTCGTGAATATCGTCCAGCAGCGGCAGCTTCTTTAGGTCCAGCAATTCGGCGATGCGCTCGATCAGCTTGGCTTTCTGAACCTGATACGGAATTTCGGTGATGACGATCTGATAGACGCCGCGGGCGCCTTCTTCCTTTTCCCAGCGCGCGCGCAGACGGAAACCGCCGCGCCCGGTCTTATAGGCTTCGTGAATGGCGGCCTGATCCTCCACCACGATGCCGCCGGTGGGAAAATCCGGACCCTTGACGAATTTCAGCAGGCTGCGGTCCTGCGCGTCGGGATTTTCGATCAAAGTCACCAGGGCGCTGCAAAGTTCACCCAGATTGTGCGGCGGGATCGACGTCGCCATGCCCACCGCAATGCCCGACGAGCCATTGGCCAGAAGATTGGGGAATGCCGCCGGCAGCACCACCGGCTCGTCATCTTCGCCGTCATAGGTGGGACGGAAATCGACTGCATTTTCGTCCAGGCCTTCCAGCAGCGCCTGCGCCACTTCGGTAAGGCGGCTCTCGGTGTAACGCATGGCGGCGGCGTTATCGCCATCGACATTGCCGAAATTGCCCTGGCCTTCGATCAGGGGATAACGCAGCGCGAAATCCTGCGCCAGGCGCACCAGCGCCTCATAGATCGCCAGATCGCCGTGCGGGTGATATTTGCCGATCACATCGCCCACCACGCGGGCGCATTTCTTGAAACCCGCAGCCGGGTTCAGCCCCAAAAGGCGCATGGCGTGCATCAGCCGGCGATGCACCGGCTTCAAGCCGTCGCGCACGTCCGGCAAGGCGCGCTGGGTGATGGTGGACAGCGCATAGGCCAGATAGCGCTCGGCCAGCGCCTGCGCCAATGGCTCGGAACGGATATCGTCAGGTTTTACGGCAGCACCCATATTGAAACTTTTGCTCGCTTCACCAGGCGCCTTGCCTGACGTCTTTGATGGCTGTCCGCGGGCGCGTCCAGCCGATGCACCCATGGAGGCGGTTCTAATCCGATTCGGTTAGGCCGCCAGCGCATCCAGGCGTCATTTGATTTGGCTGTCCGCGAGCGCGTCCAGCCGGTGCCTGGCTTGCGGCATTTCGCGGCCATGGGGCGCCAAAACCCGCTCCAGCAGAAAATGTCCTGTCAACTTCAACCCGGCGCGGGTCGCCGCCAGGTCCGGCGCCTCGGATGCTCCCAAAAGGAACTGGGGCAATGGCAACAGTCGCGACGCATAGTCCGCCCCGGCGCCTTGTGAAACCGCCCGGCCGGTACGGGGCGAAACATAGATCAAATCCTGGACGCTTCCGGTTGCGGCGCATTGAGAAAGGTCAAGTCCGAAGCCCAGCGCATCCAGCAGCCCCGCTTCCCAGCGCACATAGAGCGGCCCCCAATGGGCGAAATCGCTCTCCATCATCGCATCCAAGAGAATTTCGGCCACGTCGTGCAGCGCCGCATGCACCTGATGTTCCGGCAAGGCCGCGCCGGCGACCGTACAAAAGGCATTGAGCCCAGTCAGGCTGTCGCGGCTTTCCATCAGAGCACCGGCACGGGCCCGCGCCAATTCCACCGCATAGCTTCCCAACTGTTCCGGCAGCCGGGCCCGCCAGGTCAAGGACAAGCTGTTGCCGGGCTGCAAAGCGGCCCGCGCCTTGCTTCCGCGCACCAATCCCAAATGACGGCCATGTGCCTGCGTCAGCACATCGGCAATGATGCCGGTTTCGCCGTAACTGCGCGAAGACAAGACGATGCCGCGATCGATCCATTCCATTTCTATGGCCCCCATCTGTCCGCCACGCGGGCAAGCCCGCTAGCGGACATCTTCCCCCGTCATGGGCTTCGCCCAAACGGGGGAAGAAAGCCTGTGCTTCCTACTCTTCCGGAAAGTCTAAACCGATTTCGCGATAATGTTCGCGATTGTCCGCCCAGTCCTCGCGCACCTTCACAAACAAGAACAAGTGTACCCGGCGGCCGAACAACTCTTCCATCTCCTTGCGCGCCAGTTCGCCGATGATCTTGACGGTCTGGCCGCCTTTGCCCAGCACAATGCCTTTCTGGCCGTCGCGCTGGACAAAGATCACTTGATCGATCCGGACCGAGCCATCCTTGCGCTCCTCCCATTTTTCCGTTTCGACCGCGCTGGCATAAGGCAGCTCGTCATGCAGGCGGTGATAGATTTTCTCCCGCGTGATCTCGGCCGCCAGAAGGCGCATGGGAATGTCGGCGGCCTGGTCTTCGGGATAGAGCCAGGGACCTTCGGGCATCCGCGCCGCCACCCATGCCGCGACGTCGCTCACGCCATCGCCTTTCAGGGCCGAAAGCAGGAACACGTCCTCGAACACCGCTTCGGCATGAAAGCGTTCCACCATCGGCAAAAGATCCGTGCGCTTCATCCCATCGATCTTGTTGAGGACCAGGGCGGTCTTTTTGCCTTTGGCCTCCTTCAAGCCTTCCAGGATCGCCGCGGTGTCCCGCGCGGCCGGTGAATTGGGATTGGCGGCAAGATCGGCGGCATCCACCACAAGCAGAATGGCGTCCGCGTCTTCGGCACCGGCCCAGGCCGCACCGACCATGGCCCGGTCCAGCCGGCGGCGGGGCCGGAAAATGCCCGGCGTGTCGACAAAGACGATCTGGGTTTCGCCCGCGATCGCCACGCCGCGCACCGTCATGCGCGTGGTCTGTACCTTGGGACTGACGATGGCCACCTTCGAACCCACCAGGGCATTGGTGAGCGTGGACTTGCCCGCATTGGGAGCGCCGATGATGGCGCAGAAGCCGCAACGTGTGGTCATGCCATGACCCGCGCCAGCAGCTTGCCGGCCGCGTCCTGCTCTGCTTCGCGCTTGGAACCGCCTTGGCCGCTCTGCGGCTTTTCCCCTTCCACCATCACCTCCATCACGAAATGCGGCGCATGGGCCGGTCCCGTCCGCTCTATTTCGCGATAAGCCGGCGTGGGAAGGCCCCGGCCCTGGGCCCATTCCTGCAACCGGGTCTTGGCATCGCGCATTTCCGCGCCCTGCCCCGGATCGTCGAACATCTGCGCCCAATACCGCATCACGAAAGCCCTGGCCGCCGCCATGCCGCCATCCAGATAGAGTGCCGCAATCACCGCCTCGCAGACATCGCTGAGGATCGCCGCCTTGGCGCGGGCACTGTCGAAACCGGTGCCCGCGAGCTTGATATAATCGGGCAGTCCCAACGCCTCGGCAACCCGGGCGCAGGCCTCCGCCCGCACCAGGGCGTGAAAACGGACGGTCAGCGCGCCTTCGCTTTCGCTGACATGACGGGCATGGAGCGTTTCGGCCACGATCAGGCCCAAGACCCGGTCGCCCAGGAATTCCAGCCTTTCATTGGAGAGGATCGCGGTGGCGCTGGCATGGGTGAGCGCGCGCTTGAGAAGTTCGCGGTCCGAGAAGCGATGACCGAGCTTGTCTTCGAGCGGGCCGAGGTCGCGCAAAGCGCTTAGTGGATCGGCGTCAGCAGGCGCGTATACCGGATGGCGAAAGGCCATTTCCAGACTTCCCAGAAGCGCGCGCTGCCATTGGTGGAGAAGAAGCGGAACTCCGCCTTGCCTTCGAGATTCTCGGCGGGGACATACCCGACTTCCGTGCGGCTGTCGGCGGAATTGTCGCGATTGTCGCCCATCATGAAATAATGGCCGGCCGGCACGGTGTAGACATCGGTGTTGTCGGCGGGCCCTTCCGGATCGCGATCCAGGGTGAGGTAGCTCTGGCCGCCCGGCAATGTCTCGCGATATTGGGGAACGTGATGTTCCTCGCCATCGATGGTCTCGACATAGTCGGCTTCACGCACCTTGGGCACCGGCTTGCCGTTCAGCCACAACACGCCCTCTTTCATCTGGATCGTGTCACCCGGCAGCCCGATCAGCCGCTTGATGAAATCGGTGGAATTGTCCTGGGGAAATTTGAAGACGATGACATCGCCGCGCTGGGGCGTGCGGCCCATGAACCGGCCATGCAGACTGTCGCCGAACGGCCAGCCGCCGAACGGAAACGTATAGCGGCTATAGCCGTAAGCGAATTTCTCCACGAACAGATAGTCGCCGATCAGGAGGGTTCCCTCCATCGAGGCGGACGGAATGTTGAAAGGCTGAAACAGGAAGGTGCGGATCACCAAGGCGATCAGCCCGGCATAGATGACGGTCTTGGCCAGCTCGGTCCAGGATTCGCCCTGCTTGGCCGCAGCCTGCTTGCTCTGAGTGGGGGTGTCGGCCATGAGTTCCGGGCTATCTGGAGGATTGCGGGACAGAAACGATCCCCCGCGAGGACTGTCAAGGATTTCCTTGTTAATTCTCGGTGAGCGACGAGATGATCACGATGGCCTGGGCCAGGGGAAAATCGTCGGTAATGGACAGGTCGATCTGAACCTTATGTCCCGGCGGAGTGATCGCCTGAAGCCGCGCCAGCGCGCCGCCCGTGAGCTTCATGGTGGGCTTGCCGGACGGCAGGTTAACCACCCCCATGTCGCGCCAGAACACCCCTTCGCTGAGGCCAGTGCCCAGGGCCTTGGCACAGGCTTCCTTGGCGGCGAACCGCTTGGCGTAGGAGGCCGCGCGATTGACCCTGGCTTCGGATTTGGCCCGCTCCACATCGGTAAAGATCCGGGCGATGAATCGTTCGCCGTGTTTTTCCAGGGTTTTCTCGATGCGGCGGATATCGATGAGGTCAGAGCCTAAGCCGAGGATCATTCTTGCCCCACATCCCGGCCGCTTGCCCTAACCCGCGGCGCTCGCCGCTTGCCTTCGGCAAAGCGCTTCTCGCCCTTCGACAGGCTCAGGGTGAAGATCAAATCAAAACGCTCCTCATGCTGAGCTTGCCGAAGCATCATGCGCGTGCGTCATCCATCAGGCGCCGCATCTTCTGGATCGAGTCGGTCAGGCCGATGAAGATCGCCTCGCCGATCAGGAAATGACCGATATTGAGTTCGCGGATATGGGGGATGGCGGCGACCGGTTTCACATTCTCATAGGTGAGGCCATGCCCGGCATGAATTTCCAGGCCGAGATCGGCCCCGAACTCCGCAGCGTTGTGGATATGCTTCAGCAGCCTGTCCTGTTCGGCACCCGACGCATTGGCATAGGCGCCGGTGTGCAATTCGACCACCGGCGCGCCCAGTTCGCGCGAGGCGTCAAGCTGCTTGCGGTCCGGTTCGATGAACATCGAGACCCGGATGCCCGCCGCGCCAAGTGCGCTCACAATGGGTTTCAGCCGGGCAAAATGACCGACCACGTCGATGCCGCCCTCGGTGGTGCGCTCTTCGCGCTTCTCCGGCACGATGCAGGTCGCGTGCGGGCGCGCTTTCAATGCGATCGCCAGCATCTCGTCCGTGGCGGCCATTTCCAGATTGAGGGGGATTTCCAGATCGCGCGACAGCCGCGCAATGTCCTGGTCGGAAATGTGACGCCGGTCCTCGCGCAGATGGGCGGTGATGCCGTCGGCGCCCGCCGCCTGGGCGATCAGCGCGGCCCGGATCGGATCCGGCGTCGCTCCGCCCCGTGCGTTGCGCACGGTGGCGACATGATCGATGTTGACGCCCAGACGAAGGGTCTTCACGCCCAACTCCCTATCAAGCCCATATTCCTATCAAGAAAGGCCTCGGCTACCGGGTTTTACGGCCGGAATATTACGCAGATGCGGCGGCAGCTTGTCCGCCGGCCAGGCTTGCACCTTCCATTCCGCCAGCGCGATCAAAGGCACGCCCACCTTGGCCTTGCCCGCGGAGCGATCGATCAGGCAGCAGGCCGCGACCACCTTGGCACCGGTCGCCTTGATCGCCGCGATGCATTCGCGCGAGGAGACGCCGGTCGAAATGATGTCTTCCACCATCAAGACCTTCTGGCCCTTTTTGAGAGTGAAGTTGCGGCGCAGCTGAAAGGTGCCGTCCACCCGCTCGACATACATGGCGGGAAGACCCAGCTGACGGCCCATCTCATAACCGGGAACGATGCCGCCCACGGCCGGTGAAACGATGACGGTGATTTCGTCTTTGACTTCTTTCTTCACTTTGGCGGCCAGCGCCTTGCAGAGCTTGGCGGTCCGCTTCGCGTCCTGGAATACCAGGGCCTTTTGCAGGAACTTGTCAGAGTGAAGTCCGCTGGACAGGATGAAATGGCCTTCGAGCAAGGCGCCCGATTTCTTGAATTCATTTAACACTTGATCCACGTTCACGGCAGCGGCCCTTCATGACTTGCCGAAGCGTCCGCTTCGCGCACGCGATCAACCGATTCGACCGCGTTATTCACCCGTAGCGCACCCAGAATATTCTGCAAATGGCCGACGTCCCGGACTTCGATATCCATCTGGAATTCGAAGAATAAGGGATTACGGGCGGTTACCTTCATGTTGAAGATATTGCCGCCATTGGCCGCGATCACCGTCATCACCGCCGCCAGGCTGCCCGGCTCGTTCTTCACGCGCACCGCGACGCGGCCGACCGAGGGCCCGCTCTCTGCCGCATTCTGGCCCCAGCTCACGTCCAGCCAGTCGTCCATGTTCTGCGCTTTGTCCAGTTCGGCGCAATCGATGGTGTGGACATTGACGCCCTCGCCCGGCGTCATCAGTCCCACGATGCGGTCGCCCGGCAAGGGATGGCAGCATGGCGCCAGATTGTAAGCGATGCCCGCAGTAAGGCCGCGGATGGAGATGGGCTTGGCGGCGATGTCAGCGGGGCCGCCCTGCTTGATCCGCTCCTTCTCGGAACGTTTGAGTTCGGGGAAGACCGCCGCCAGCACTTCATGGCCGCGCAGCACGCCGCGCCCCACATCGGCATAGACATCTTCGGCCTTGGACAGGCGCAATTTCTTGGCCACTTCGCCGATGGCTTTTTCGCTGAGCTCCGCGCCTTGCTCCGCGAAAGTCTTTTCCAGGATCTTCTGGCCCATCTTCACATGCTCGCCCCGCTGGGCGTGACGCAGATAGCGGCGGATCTCCGCCCGGGCCCGGCCGGTGACGACGAACTGCTCCCACAAAGGCGACGGCGCTTGTTCCTTGGTGGAAATGATCTCCACCTGGTCGCCATTGCGCAGCGGCGTGTGGAGCGGCACATGACCGCCATTCACTTTGGCGCCCACCGCCATGTGGCCAAGATCGGTGTGGACCGCATAAGCGAAATCGATCGGCGTGGCGCCCCGCGGCAGGGAAATCAGGCTGCCCTTGGGCGTGAAGCAGAAGACTTGGTCGGCATACATGTTGAGGCGTGAATTCTCCAGCACCTCTTCGGCGCTGTCGCCCCGTTCCAGAAGATCGACCATGTCGCGCAGCCAGCCATAAGCCACGCCTTCATCACCTTGTGCGGGAACATGTTCGCGATAGCGCCAATGGGCGGCGACGCCGCGTTCTGCCACGTCATGCATGTCTTGGGTGCGGATCTGGATTTCCACCCGCTGCTTTTCCGGCCCCATTACGGTGGTGTGGATGGAGCGATAGCCATTGGTCTTTGGGGTGGAGATGAAATCCTTGAACCGCTCCGGCACCATCTGCCAGCTGGTATGGATGATGCCCAGCGCCCGATAGCAGGCATCGACATCCCGCACGATGACGCGGAAGCCAAAAATGTCCGACAGCTGCTCGAAATTGAGTTTCTTGGTCTGCAGCTTGCGCCAGATCGAAAAGGGCCGCTTGCCCCGGCCATAGACCCAGGCATCCAAATCATGCTCCGCCAGCTTGCGCTTCAGCTGGTCGGCGATGCGGCCCACCCGGTCGCCGCCCACCATGTCCAGGCGCGCGAAATGGGTGACGATGGAATTGCGGGCATGGGGATCCAGTTCCGCGAAAGCCAGATCTTCCAGCTCCTCGCGCATATTCTGCATGCCGATGCGCCCCGCCAGCGGCGCATAAATATCGACCGTCTCCTGGGCGATGCGGCGGCGCTTTTCCGGTTTGTCGATATACCCCAGGGTCCGCATGTTGTGCAGACGATCCGCCAGCTTCACCAAAAGCACGCGGATATCGCTGGTGATCGCCAGCATCAGCTTGCGGAAATTTTCCGCCTGCTTGGTGCGTTCGGAGAAAAGCTCCAACTGAGACAGCTTGGTGACGCCGTCGACCAGATTGGCGATCTCCTCGCCGAAATTCTTCTTGATGTCGTCATAGGTGACCAGCGTGTCCTCGATCGTGTCGTGCAAGAGCGCGGTGACGATGGTGGGCACATCGAGCTTGAGCTCGGTGAGGATCGCGGCCACTTCCAGGGGATGAGCGAAATAAGGATCGCCCGATGCGCGGAACTGTTTGCCATGAGCGGTCATGGCATAGACATAGGCCTTGTTGAGGATGGCCTCGTCCGCGCCCGGATCATAGGCGGTGACCCGTTCGACCAGATCGGTCTGACGCATCAGCCGCCGGCGCCCGCGCGGCGCACCCGCGGCGGGGACGGAAGGAGCGTTCGCGGCCTTTGCGGGAACCGCGCTGGGAACGGACGGGGCACTCATGTGCCCTAGTATATAGGAATTCCTGCCATTTTCCCCAAAAAGCCGGGGCAAATGCTGGATATCGGAAGCTACCGCACCGATCGCCACCCAGCACCGGTAAGAGCGCTAGGATTTTTGAGGCCTGGCAAGGAGCGTCGCGCGGAGCGGCCGAAAGGCCGTGAGCACGCGCGACGGAGCCAGGACGCAAAAAGACAGCGCGAGATTACTCTTCGTAATCCGCTTCGGGCTCGGGCTGGGGCTCGGCCCTACGCTGGGCCTCGGTGGTGAGGGCGCGCAGCAGCTCTTCTTCCGTGACCTGGCGGTGCGAAGGATCTTCGCGGTCGTCGGCTTCCGGACGCGCCTCTTCCGGCTCGTCCACTTCGGCATGCTTCTGCAAGGAACGGATATAGTCTTCCTTGACGTCTTCCGGCTTCAGCGACTTGGCCGCGATCTCGCGCAGGGCCACCACGGGGTTTTTGTCGCGGTCGCGTTCCAGAAGCGGTTCGGCGCCGCCGGACAATTGCCGGGCCCGAAAGCCCGCCGCCAGCACCAGATCGAACCGGTTGGGAATCTTGTCAACGCAATCTTCGACAGTGACGCGCGCCATGGAAGTCCTTTTTATTCAGCAAGTTACCGGGAACTCTGAAGACAGAATATCAAGCCGGCAACGGGGATCTCAGCCGAGCCACATACAGAAAAACCCCTAATACGGCAAGAAGATAGACGTGAGGCGGCAAATCCCTAGGAAAGTGCCGCCAAAAGCGCCTCCACCGAGAGGCCCGTGACCGGGTGCTGCCAGCCCGGCGCCACCTCCGCCAAAGGCTCCAGGACAAAGCGGCGGACCGTCATGCGCGGGTGCGGAAGGTCCACCGCTCCCTGCATCACCCGGCCCCGGTAATCGATCAGGTCCAGGTCCAGGCTGCGCGGCGCATTCGGCACGGAACGCTTACGCCCGAAAGAAGTTTCCACTTCGTGCAAAAGTCCCAGCAGGGCAACGGGTTGGAGATCGGTTTCGATCCCGGCCACGGCGTTGATGAAGGGCGGATCGGACGGATCGGGCCAGGCATCGGTCTGGCGGAAACTGGAAATCTTCCGGATTTGCACGCCGCGTTCCCCCAGCGCCGCCAGCGCGGCTTTCAGGGTGACATCCGGCGGCCCGGCTGCGGACGGAATATTGGCGCCTAGCGCGATGAAGATTTGGGGCGTTTCGCCCCTAAGGACCGCAAGGTCCGCCTTATTGGAGGCCATAATGCTTTTCTATCCGTCCGAAAAACTCGCTTTGTTCATCGACGGCGCCAATCTCTACGGCGCGGCCAAAGGCCTTCAATTCGACATCGACTATAAGCGCCTTTTGGAACTGTTCGCCCGCAAGGGCACCCTGGTGCGCGCCTTCTATTATACGGCGGTCGCCGAAGACCAGGAATTCTCCCCCCTGCGCCCCTTGGTGGACTGGCTGGATTACAATGGCTTCTCGGTGGTGACCAAGCCGCTGAAGGAATTCGCCGACGCCCAGGGCCGGCGCCGCGTCAAAGGCAATATGGACATCGAATTGGCCATCGATGTGATGGAAATGTCCGCTTGCGTGGATCATGTGGTGATCTTTTCCGGCGACGGCGATTTCCGCCGCCTGGTGGAGGCGGTGCAGCGGCGGGGGCGGCGCGTCTCGGTGGTCTCCACCATCCGCACCCAACCGCCCATGGTCTCGGACGAGCTGCGCCGCCAGGCCGACAATTTCATCGAGCTGGACGATTTGAAACATCAGATCGCCCGCGAGACCGGCAAAGCGCCGCAATTTGCTTCCGCGGACTGAATCCGTTTAAGCCGGGCGCATGAAAGCGCCCCTGGAACCCTCCTCCGATTGCCCGCTCTGCCCCAGGCTGGCGGCGTTCCGGCACGACAATCGCAAAAAGCATCCGGACTGGTTCAACGCCCCGGTCCCCTGCTTCGGGCCGCGCTCGGCCAGGCTGGCGATCGCGGGCCTGGCGCCCGGTCTGCAAGGCGCCAACCGCACGGGCCGCCCCTTCACCGGCGATTGGGCGGGCGATCTTCTCTATGACACTTTGCTGAAGCTGAAACTGGCGAAAGGCGTCTATGAAGAACGTGCCGACGATACGCTGGAACTGATCGATTGCCGCATCGTCAATTCGGTGCGCTGCGTGCCGCCGCAGAACAAGCCCGAACCTTCCGAAATCAGAACCTGCCGCCAGTTCCTGATCAGCGAATTGGACAATATGCCGAACCTCGTCACCATCCTGGCTTTGGGGAAGATCGCTCATGACAGCGTGCTCAAAACCCTGGATGCCCGCATCTCCACGCATCCCTTCAAACATGGCGGCGTCTATGAAATCGGCAAATTCCGCTTGATTTCGAGCTATCACTGCTCGCGCTACAACACCAATACCGGCGTGCTGACGACGGAGATGTTTGAGACAGTGGTGGCGAAGGCGAAAAAACTAGCCGCGATTGCGTAAAAGGCGAGCTTTGTCGCGCTGCCAGTCGCGCTGCTTCTCGGTTTCCCGCTTGTCGTGCGTTTTCTTGCCCTTGGCCACGCCCAGCTCCAGCTTGGCCGTGCCTTTGGGATTGAAATACAATTTCAGCGGGATCAGGGTCATGCCTTCGCGCTGGGCTGCGATGGCCAACTTGGCGATCTCATGCTTGCGCATCAGCAATTTGCGGGTGCGCTTGGGCTCGTGATTGAAGCGGCTGGCCTGGGTGTATTCCGGAATATAGGCATTCACCCAGAAAAGCTCACCGTCCTTGGCGTGGGCGTAGCTTTCGCCGATGGTGGTCTTGCCATTGCGCAAGCTTTTGACCTCTGAGCCTGTCAGCACGATCCCGGCCTCCACAACGCTGTCGATCGCATAGGAAAACCGCGCTTTGCGATTTTCGGCGATCATCTTGGTGCCGTCGTCTTTCTTCTTGGCCATCTAAGCGGTTCCAGGAAAAGTGCGCAGCGGTTTTCCGTCCGGAACCGCGACAAACAAGGAGATAGGGTGTTTCGCGATTCAATGAAGCGCGAAACGCCCTAGAAATTAAGGCCGCAGCCTTTCATCGCCGCCTTGACCTGGGTACGGCCGGCTTCCGTCAGCTCGATCAGGGGCAAGCGCACTTCCGGCGTGCAATGACCCAGGAGCGAGGCGCCGAACTTGGCGCCCGCCGGTGACGGCTCGCAGAACATCGCGTCATGCAGCGGCATCAGCTTGTCGTGCAGTTCGCGGGCGCGGTCGAAATTGCCCCTGAGGCAGGCATCCTGGAATTCGGCGCAAAGTTTGGGCGCCACATTCGCCGTCACCGAGATGCAGCCATGGCCGCCATGCGCCATATAGCCCAGTGCCGTGCCGTCCTCGCCCGAGACCAGGCGCCAGCCCTTGCGGCAGGCGTTCCGCTCCCGCGTGGGGCGCATCAAATTGGCGGTGGCGTCCTTGACGCCCATGATGGCGGGGATTTCCGACAGGCGGGCCATGGTCTCGACGCTGATCTCCACGATGGCGCGGCCGGGAATATTGTAGAGCAGGATCGGGATGTCGACCGCTTCGGCCAGCGCCTTGAAATGGCGGTACTGACCTTCCTGCGACGGTTTGTTGTAATAGCCGGTCACGGAAAGCACGGCGTCCGCGCCCACCTCTTTGGCATGGCGATGCAGCGAGATGGCCTCTTCCGTCGAGTTGGAGCCGGCGCCCGCGATCACCGGCACCCGGCCCGCTGCTTCCTCGACGCAGATTTCGATCACCCGGATATGTTCCTCATGGCTGAGGGTGGGCGATTCGCCTGTGGTGCCGCACGGCACCAGGCCCTGGCTTCCCTGTTCGATCTGCCAGGAGACAAACTTTCGGAACGCGGCCTCGTCGACCTTGCCGTTCTTCATCGGCGTGATCAGGGCGGGGATGGATCCTTTGATGCGTTCGCGAATGCTGGTCATGCGTTCAGGTTCCGTCTGTTTGTCCGTCTCATTTCGGCCCGCTTTCCATTATGGCCTTGGACGGCAGCAACCGTCTAAGCTGAACTTACAGATTCAACAAGCGCATACGCCATGGCTTTGAAACATATCGGCATCGCCTTCGCCGCTCTCTTGGCCGGGAGTTGGCTGGCGGTGAGCCGTGCCCAGGCGCCCAGCCAGGATGTCCCGGCACGGACCGGCAACCTGCATGTCCTTTCGCCCGCCGATCACGATCTCTTCATCCGCGCCTTTGCCATGGCCGCCAAATCCGATTGGGCCGGTGCCATGGCGCTGGGAAATCAGGGCCAGGACACCACCGCGCGTCAGCTCCTGCAGTGGCGCTATGCACTGGATCGCGACAGCGGCGCCAAATTCGCCGATGTCGATGACGCGCTGAAGATGGCCAGCGGCTGGCCGCTTCACGGCACGCTGTATGTCCGCGCCGAAGCCGATATCACGCCGGACATGGCGCCGGCGCAGATTCTGCAATGGTTCGGGAGCCGTGCCCCCTCGTCTCCCATCGGGCGCGTCCGCCTGGGCGAGGCGCTGGTCGCGACCGGCGACAAAAGCCGCGGCGGCACGCTGATCCGCCAAGGCTGGAGCGAAGGCAGCTTCGACGACGCCACCGAGGCCGGCATTCTTGCCCAGGACGGCAATGTTCTGACGCCGGAATCCCATCGCGCCCGCCTGGACGAACTTTTGTGGCGGGGCGAATTCACCGCGGCCCGCCGCCAGATCGCGCGGGTGGATTCCAAAAGTGCGGCACTGGCCCAGGCGCGCATGGCGCTGGCCTCTGGCCTTCCCAAGGCCCGGGCCGCATTGGCGAAAGTTTCGGGTTCGCGCGATCCCAGCCTTCTGTATGACTGGTCGCGGGCCTTGCGGGCCGCGAACAAGGACGCGCAGGCCCATGCCAAGCTGCTGCAGATCGAGCCCGCCGCCCTGGCCAAGGATCACACCCAGCGCTGGTGGAATGAAGTCGCGATCCAGGCGCGGGATGCCCTGACCGCCGGCAATCCCCGTTTGGCACTCCGGCTTGTGGACCATGCCCAAATTCCCGTCGGCGGCCAGTATCCCGACCAGCAATTCCTGGCCGGATTCATCTCGTTGCGCTTTCTCAAGGAGCCGGCACGGGCGCTGACTTACTTCCAGCGGCTGGGCGCGAACGTCACCCGGCCGATCAGCAAATCGCGGGCCGAATATTGGCAGGCCCGCGCCCATGAGGCGCTGGGCGATCCGGCAAGCGCCGCCAGTCATTATCGTCTCGCCGCCGCCTATCCCGACACCTTCTACGGCCAGCTCGCGATCGCGCGCACCGAGGCCGCGCCGCTTCTGCACCTCAACGACACGCCGGTCGAGCCGGTTGCCAAGGCCGCAATCGAAAACGACACGCTGATGCCGCAGATCCGGGTGCTGGCGGAGCTGGGTCAGGCCAATGACCTTCGACTTTTCGCCGCGCGGGCGGCGGAAATGTATCCGGCGCCCAGTCATCTGAAGCAATTCCTCCAGACCTTGACGGGCTGGGGCTATCCGGAAATCGCCGTCCGCCTGGCCAAGGTGTCCGCCTATGGCGGAACTCCGATGCTGAGCTTCGCCTTTCCGGTTCTCCCCTTGCCGCCCTACCCCGGTCAAAGCGCGCCGCCGCAGCCAGCCCTGGTCCATGCCCTGATCCGCCAAGAGACCGAGTTCGATTCCCAGGCGATTTCCAGCGCCGGGGCGCGAGGTCTGATGCAAGTGATGCTGGCGGCGGCCAAGACCAACGCGCGGGCGGGCGGCCTGCCTTATCGGCCGAACGATCTCATCACCGACACGAATTACAATATCCAGTTGGGAATGATCGAATTCACGCGCCATTATACCAGCTGGGGCAATTCGCTGGTTCTGGCGATCGCGGCCTACAATGCCGGACCCGGCAATGTGCGCAAATGGGTCGCCGCCAATGGCGATCCCAGCAATGGCAGCGTGGATGCGATCGACTGGATCGAACGGATTCCGTTCGGCGAGACCCGCAATTATGTGCAGCGGGTGCTGGAAAATCTGGCGGTCTACAAGAACCGCCTAGCGGGGCGGGATACGCCTCTAACGATCCTGGCGGACGTCTATGGGCCGGCAGCGCCGCCCGAGATGGTTCCGCTCAGCGCGCCGGTTTCGCTGCGCCGGGCGAACTGACCTGGGCCAGGCTTGGCGGGCTTTACTGGAAAATCTTGAGCCATTCGCGCGCCAGCTTCTGGGCCTGCGCGATCTGGCCGGCATTCATTTCCCCGGCGATCTGGTTGCGCCAATTCTTGGCCACGTCGCTGCCGCGCATCGCCGCCAGATTGAACCATTTGTGCGCGGCGACATAATCCTGCACCACGCCCTGCCCGGTCGAATAAGCCAGTCCGAGATTGTAGAGCGCCTCGGCGCGGCCCGTCCGGGCTTCGCGCTCATACTGCGCCAATGAATCGACATCGATACACGTCACGACAGTCCCCCTTCCCAAAGCCCCACACGAAACCGAATTCCGTTTGGCGCGCGGACATGGTGAAGCGGGAGAAACTAATACGCGGTAAATTCCTGTTAGCCCTATCGTTTACGGGGCATTAGGGATGGTTAGGAAAGTCTGACTATTGCCGCATATTTCCGCGCACTCCGACTTTCTTCCCCCGCATGGCGAAGCCATTGGCGGGGGAAGATGTCTTCCGAAGGCTTGCCCGAGGAAGACAGTTGGGGGCAATTAACGTGCTCTTTGCCCGAACAGGATTTTTTTCTGTTCGTCCGTCAAGGGTTTGCGCAACTCCGCGCCCAAGGCGTGGCCGCGCTTGACGGCCGGGCGCGCGCCCATCCGTTCGTTCCATGCTTTGAGGTTGGGAAATTCGTCCAGAGGCTGGAAATTGATCGCAGCGATCACCCAGCCCCAGCAGGCGATGTCCGCGATGGAATAGGCGCCCGCCAGGAATTTGCGGGTCGCCAGGCGCTTGTCCATCACGCCGAACAGCCGGTGAACTTCATCGGCATAGCGCTTCTTGGCATAGGACACGTCTTCCTGGGCGTAGCTGAGGAAATGAAACGCCTGTCCCGCCATGGGGCCGAGGCCCCCCACCTGCCAGAACAGCCATTCCTCCACCTGAACCCTGCCGCGTTCGTCGGCCGGGTAGAGCTTGCCGCTCTTGCGGCCCAGATATTGAAGGATGGCGCCGGATTCGAAGACCGAGATGGGCTTTCCCCCCGGCCCGTTGGGATCGACGATCGCCGGCATGCGGTTGTTGGGCGAGATCTTGAGAAAGGCCGGCTCGAATTGCTCGCCCTTGCCGATATTCACCGGCTTCAGCACATAGGGGATCTTCATCTCTTCCAGGGCGATGGAGATCTTCCAGCCATTGGGGGTAGGCCAATAATAAAGCTCGATCGGCTTGGCCGGTTTTGGCTTGGTTTTTGCGGCTTTTCTGGCAGGTCTCTTCTTCACGCGACGTGCGGCCATGACAAACTCCGATTGCGGTTCGCCGGCATGCTGTCATTTTTTCTTGGGTAGCTCTAGCGCTTGGCAGGTCCCCGCGCGGATGTGCGCTGGCCCTTCGATTGTAAACATTCGCGCGAGCGGGCTTGAGGCTTATTGCAAACTTGGCCCCAGAACGGGCTTGGCCGCGATACCCGGTGGCGCTGAGCGCCTGGATATCGCGGCCATAACCTTTGCCATCGGAACACCCCTCAAAGGGGGCGAAACGTGGACTTCAAATTGACCTTAGGTCAATCTGACTTATTTCTTCTTCTTCTTCTTGGCGGCCTTCTTCTTCGTCGCCTTCTTGGCCTTCTTCTTCACGGCCTTCTTCTTCGCAGTAACAGGCATGTTCGACTCCTCTTTCATTGTTCGGGTCCAGCGACGCTCGGCCGCCCCCCAAAACACGAACAATATGAAAGACTTGCATTTGAAAAAGCAACTCCGCCTTGACTTTTGAAAAAGCCGATTTTCGTCGAAGTGCATAAAACCCGCATTTTTATTGGGTTATATGCAACACTCTGTATACAGACGATTTTTCGGCGTTTGTTCAGGTGATTTGGCGGGTTTGCGCATTTTTGCGCGAATCACCCCTCGTCGGGCAAATTGAGTCGCAGCTTGAGCGCGGCGTTGACCGCCGCCGGATTCGCTTTTCCACCCGTCTGCTTCATCACCTGACCAACAAACCAGGCGGCAAGTTTGGGTTTGGCTTTCACCTCTTCCACTTTTTCCGGATTGGCGGCGATCACCGCTTCGATGGCGGCATCGATCGCGCCGGTGTCCGTCACCTGGCGCAAGCCGCGCGCTTCGACGATGGCGCGCGGATCGCCGCCCTCGCTCCAGACGATATCGAGAAGATCCTTGGCGATCTTTCCGGAGATGGTCTTGTCCGAAATCATCGCCACGATGGCATTGTTGGCCGCCGCGCTGACCGGCGACTGCACAATGGACAGGCCATCGCGATTGAGGCGGCCCAATATCTCGTTGTTCAGCCAGTTGGCGGCCGCCTTGGCGTCCACGCCTTTGGCGAGTTCTTCGTAATAATCCGCGAGCTCGCGCTCGGCGACCAGCACCGAGGCGTCATAGGCGGAAAGTCCTAAGCCCATGAACCGCGACTTCTTCTCGTCCGGCAATTCCGGCAGGGATTTCTGGATGCCGGCAACCCAATCGGCGTCCAATTCCAGCGGCAACAGGTCCGGATCGGGGAAATAGCGATAGTCATGCGCCTCTTCCTTGGAGCGCATGGACCGGGTTTCCCCCTGGCGGCTGTCGTAAAGCCGGGTTTCCTGCCGAATGGAGCCGCCGCCTTCGATGATTTCGATCTGGCGGCGGGCTTCGAACTCAACCGCCTGGGCGATGAAGCGCATGGAATTGACGTTCTTGATCTCGCAGCGCGTGCCCAGATGCTTGAAATCGCCGCTCTCACGGAATTTCTCATAGCCTCCCGCCCGGCAGACCGAGACATTGACGTCCGCCCGCATCGAGCCTTCGTCCATGTTGCCGTCGCAGGTGCCTAGATAGCGGACAATGGCGCGCAATTTCCGCAAAAAGGCGGCCGCTTCTTCGCTGGTGCGCATGTGCGGCTTGGTAACGATCTCCATCAAGGCGATGCCCGACCGGTTGAGATCGACATAGGAACTGTCGGGGTGCTGGTCGTGCAGGCTCTTGCCCGCATCCTGTTCCAGATGGAGGCGCTCGATCCCCACCAGGCGGCTTTCGCCATCCTTGAGGTCGATGGTGACCTCGCCCTCGCCCACGATGGGGTTCTTGTACTGGCTGATCTGATAGCCCTGGGGCAGGTCGGGATAGAAGTAGTTCTTCCGGTCGAAGATGCTGGAAAGATTGATCTTCGCCTTCAGGCCCAGTCCGGTACGGACAGCCTGTTCCACGCATTTCTCGTTGATCACCGGCAGCATGCCCGGCATCCCGGCATCGATGAAGGAGACCTGGGAGTTCGGCTCGGCGCCGAATTCGGTCGAAGCGCCGGAAAACAGCTTGGACTTGGACAGGACCTGGGCATGGACTTCCATGCCGATCACGATCTCCCAGTCGCCGGTCTGCCCCTTGATCAGCTTGGATGGCATCGATTTGGTCTCTGGCGCGCTCATGCGGACCTCCACCAGTTGGCGGGTTTGTGGCGGAAATCGGCCGCCTGTTCGATGGCAAGGCCCGCGCGCAGCACCGTGCCTTCATCGAACGCCTTGCCGATCAGCTGAAGCCCCAGCGGCAAGCCGTTGTCGGTGAGCCCGGCAGGGACCGAAAGGCCCGGCAGCCCGGCCAGATTGACCGTCACCGTGAAGACGTCGTTCAGGTACATCGACACCGGGTCCGAGGTCTTTTCCCCCACCCCGAAGGCCGGCCCCGGCGTGGCAGGGGTCAGAAGCACATCGCAGCTTTCGAACGCCTTGTCGAAATCGCGCTTGATCAAGGTCCGCAGCTTCTGGGCCCTGGCGTAATAGGCGTCGTAATAGCCCGCCGAGAGCACATAGGTGCCGATCAGGATGCGGCGCTGCACTTCGGCGCCGAAGCCTTCGGCCCGGCTTTTCTCGTAAAGCTCGGTGATGTCATGGATGCTGTCGCTGGTGCGATGGCCGAAGCGCACGCCGTCATAGCGGGCCAGGTTCGACGAGGCTTCCGCCGGGGCCACGATGTAATAAGTGGGCAGGGCATATTTGGTGTGGGGCAGCGAGACTTCCACGATCTCCGCGCCCTGCGCCTTCAGCCAGGCCGCTCCCTTGTCCCACAGCCCGCCGATATCCGCGGGCACGCCATCGATGCGGTATTCTTTTGGAATGCCGACCTTGAGGCCCTTGATGCCGCCTTCCAGCAATTTTTCATAATCGGGAACCGGGACATCGACGCTGGTGGAATCCTTGGCATCCACACTCGCCATGCTGCCCAGCATGATCGCGGCATCCCGCACCGTCTTGGTCATGGGCCCGGCCTGATCCAGCGACGACGCGAAAGCGACAATGCCGAAGCGCGAGCAGCGGCCGTAAGTTGGCTTCAGGCCCACCGTGCCGGTGACGGCCGCCGGCTGGCGGATCGAACCGCCGGTGTCGGTGCCGGTGGCCGCGAGGCACAGATCGCCCGAAACCGCGGCGGCCGAGCCGCCGGACGAGCCGCCCGGAACCAGATTGGCGTTGCTGTTCTTGGCGCGCCAGGGGTTGAACACCGGACCAGCGGCCGAGGTTTCGTTGGACGAACCCATGGCGAATTCGTCCATGTTGGTCTTGCCCAGCATCACCGCGCCCGCGTTCCACAGATTCTGGGTCACGGTGGATTCATAGGGCGGCACGAAATTGCCCAGGATCCGGCTGCCGGCCGTGGTCTTGACGCCCTTGGTGCAGAACAGGTCTTTGATCGCCAGCGGCAGGCCTTCCAAGGCCCCGCCCTCGCCTTTCGCCAGCCGCGCATCGGAGGCCGCCGCCATCGCCATGGCACGGTCCGGGGTTTCGGTGACGAAGGCGTTCAGCCCGCGCGATTGTTCGACCGAACGGACCAGCGCGGTGGTGAGTTCGGTGGAGGAGAGTTTCTTGGCCTTCAGCGCATCGCGCGCCTCGGCCAAGGTCATGGAATTCAGATCGCTCATGCGGACACGCTGATGGAAAGAGGCTTCTCGAAAAAGGCGGTAAAGGGCGTCGGCGGATAATCCAGCACCGGCCCGCATTCGCGGAAGCCGTCGCGCCGATAGACATGCAAGGCGGCGTCGAAATTGTTGCCGGTTTCCAGCACCAGCGAGGTCAATCCTTCGCGGCGCGCCAGAGCTTCGATTTCACCCAGGATGCGCCCGCCGATGCCCCGGCCTTGATGCGCCGGCATCGTGTACATGCGTTTGACTTCGCCGATATTGCCGGGGTGACGGCGGAGCGCGCCCATGCCCACGGCTTCACCATCAGCGCGCGCCACGAACAATGTCATGTCCGGCCCGGCCATCTGCTCGACCGTCAGATGGTGGCTGAATTCGCGCGGCGTCAGTTTGAGCGCGGTTTCGTTGAGCGCCGCCACTAGCCGCCGCACATCGTCCGACAGGGGTGTTTCGACGGCGATGCCGACGCTCATTCCACCACCTTGGGAACCACGAAAAATGTGTCTTCCCGCTCCGGCGCATTCTGCATCAAAGCGTCCGCGACGCCGCCATCGGTCACCGCATCCTGGCGCCATTTCAGCTTCTGGGCGACCACCGAAGTCATGGCGGGCACGCCTTCGACATCGACTTCATTCAGCATCTCCACCCACTGGAAAATGCCGTTCAGTTCGCCGGCCATGGGTTCCAGCCGGGCTTCGGGCACAGCCAGCCGGGCCAGCCTGGCGATGCGCCGCACGGTGTCCTTATCGACGGACATTTGGGCCTCCCGATCTGTTAGAAAAACGCCGGACTTGCTAGCAATCAGGGGCCGGACTGGCAAGCGCGCGCGGCGCCGGGCTGGAGCGATGAAAAAGAAGGCGGGGACCAAAAAATGGCGGTTGTGGAATTGGACCGCCTGGCCCTTGCCCCAGACGCCCGGCTTCTGGGGCTGGATCTGGGGGAAAAGACCATCGGCCTGGCCCTGTCCGACCGGCTGCTGATGGTGGCGACCCCCATGGAAACCCTGAAACGGGGCAAATTTGCCGCCGATGCGGCCCGGCTGGACATTATAATAAGTGAGCACGGCATTGGCGGCCTGGTGGTGGGCCTGCCCTTGAACATGGATGGTTCCGATGGACCATCCGCCCAGTCGGCCCGCGCCTTTGGCCGCAATTGGGTGAACCGCAGCGCCTTGCCCCTGATCTTCTGGGACGAGCGGCTCTCCACCATGGCGGTGACCCGAACCCTGCTCGACGCCGATGCCTCCCGCAAAAGGCGGGGCGAAGTGGTGGACAAGATGGCGGCGGCCTACATCCTGCAAGGCGCTTTGGACCGGCTGCGCCGCCTCAAAGCCGGCCCGGCATGAGGGACGATTCCGCGCCCGCCCGGTTTTTGTGGCTGCCGCCGGGATTGCGTCCGCCAGTGGCGATGGTCTGGCGGCAGGAACGGGTTTTTCTGCTGGTTGGCGCTGCGGCGCTCTTCGCCGGTTACGATTTGAACGTCTATGGCCTGGCGATTCCCCAGATCCAGGCCAGCTTTCAGATTCCCGAAGACCAGGTCGCGCTGATCGTCGCTTATTTCCGCATGGCCGCCTTTGTCGCCATGCTGATCTGCGCTTCCGCCGACCTGGTGGGACGGCGGCGCCTGTTGCTGTTCACGATCCTGGGCCAGGCGATCGCCACCTTGGCAACCTCATTCGCCGGCAATGCCAACCAGTTTCTCTGGGCGCAATTCTGCACCCGGGCCTTCGGCTACGCCGAAGAGATGCTGTGTTTCGTGGTGATCGCCGAGGAAGTGGCGGCGGCTTCGCGCGGCTGGGCCAGCGGCGCCTTGAGCGCGATGAATTATACTGGCGCCGGCATCGCCTCCTTGATTTTCGCGGCGGTCAATTTCCTGCCCTATGGCTGGCGCGCGATCTATGTGATCGGCGCGCTTCCCTTATTCCTGGTCGCCTATCTGCGCCGGCGGTTGCCGGAAACCGAACGGTTCGCGGTTCAGGAAGGCCTGGCGAGCACCCGCTCGAAATTTGCCGAAACCGTTGGCCTGCTGCGCGATCTGGCGCGGCAATATCCCGGCCGCATCGCCGCCATCCTGGCCGCCGTCGCCGCTTTCGGTTTCGGCGTATCCGCCGCCACGGTGCTGTCGTCCAAATATCTGCAAACCGCGCATGGCTATACCCCCGGTCAGGTCACCCTGCTGTTCATCCCCGGCGGTCTGATCGGACTGGTGCTCACCATCCTGACGGGCCGCCTCAGCGATCGCGTCGGACGCAAGCCCGTGACCCTGGCGGTGGTGACGTTCGCGGCAATCTCCTTCGCGCTGTTTTATGCCCAGGTACCGGGCTTTTTCCTGCCCCCTCTCTGGGTGCTCTCCTTCTTCGGTTTTTTCGCGGGCGACGCCTTGCTCGCGGGCTTCGCCATGGAGATCGTGCCCACGCGATACCGCGCCACGGTTTCCGGCCTGCGCTATCTGGTCGAACTTCTGGGCGGCGCGGCCGCCCTGGCGCTGGAAGGCGTTCTTTACAACCATTTCCAGGGACACGGCCCGGCGATCCAGGCCCTGCTGGTGAGCGTGCCCATCACCCTGGCCGCGATCCTGTTCTTGCCCGAACCGGCGGGAAAATCCCTGGAAGACATGACTGCTTAACCGAGGCGGCAAACAGGACTTGCCGCCGCGAAAATCCACCTCTATACACCGGGCTTTAATGACATCACCCAGTCCTTCCCCGATCCTGAAGACAAGCCATTTGCTTGGGATCGAAGGCCTTTCCGCGCCGGAAGTCACGGGCCTGCTCGATCTTGGCGAAAGCTATGTGGCGCAGAGCCGGGCCGCCAACAAAAAGGCCGCCTTGCTCAAGGGCCGCACCCTGATCAATCTTTTCTTCGAAGCCTCCACCCGCACCCAGTCCAGCTTCGAACTGGCGGGCAAAAGGCTGGGCGCCGACGTTCTCAATATGTCGGTCAAGACCTCCTCGGTCTCCAAGGGCGAGACCTTGATCGACACCGCCTCCACCCTCAACGCGATGCGGCCCGACATATTGGTGGTGCGCCATCAAGATTCGGGCGCCGCCGAACTTCTGTCGCGCAAACTGGATTGCAGCGTGATCAATGCCGGGGATGGCGCCCATGAGCACCCCACCCAAGCCCTCTTGGATGCGCTCACCATCCGCCGCCGGACGGGACGGATCGAAGGCCTGACGGTGGCGATCTGCGGCGACATCCTGCATTCGCGGGTGGCCCGCTCCAACATTCGCCTTCTGGCGATGCTGGGCGCGCGGGTGCGCCTGATCGCGCCCCGCACGTTACTTCCCTGCGAGGCGGAACGCTTCGGCGTGGACATCTTCACCGACATGAAACAGGGCCTGGCCGGGGTCGACATCGTGATGATGCTGCGCCTGCAGTTGGAGCGGATGAGCGGCGCCTTTGTGCCCTCGACGCGGGAATATTTCCGCTTCTATGGCCTGGACCGCGAAAAACTCAGTTGCGCCAAATCCGGCGCGCTGGTGATGCATCCCGGTCCGATGAACCGGGGCGTGGAGATCGCTTCCGATATCGCCGACGATCTGGACGTCAGCCTCATCTCCGAACAGGTGGAAATGGGCGTCGCGATCCGCATGGCGGTTCTGGACGCACTTGCCAGGGGATTGTCATGACTGTCCCCAACGGAAAAAGCGGCCGCCTCGCCTTCCGCAATGCCCGGCTGATCGATCCGGCGTCCGGATTTGATATCAAGGGCGGGCTTCTGGTCGAGAATGGGCGCATCGCCGATATCGGCCCGCGCCTGTTCAATGACGCCGAGCCACGCGATCCGGAAATCATCGATTGCCGCGGCCTGGTTCTGGCACCCGGCTTGATCGATTGCCGCGTCTTCACGGGCGAGCCGGGCAGCGAGCATCGCGAGACCCTGGCATCGGCCAGTGACGCCGCGGCGGCAGGCGGGGTGACCACCATCGTCACCATGCCCAATACCAATCCGGTGATCGACGAGCCGTCGCTGGTGGATTTCATCCGCCGCCGCGCCCAGGCCACCGCCAAGGTGAATGTCGCCCCGATGGCCGCCCTCACCCAGCGCCTGGCGGGCGAAACCATGACCGAGATCGGCCTGCTGCAAGAGGCGGGCGCGGTTGCCTTCACCGATGGCGACCGCACGGTGGCCAATGCGCGGGTGATGCGGCGCGCGCTGTCCTATGCGGCGACCTTCGACGCATTGGTGGCCGGCCATGCGGAAGATCCCGAACTGGTGCAAGGCGCCGCCTCCACCGAAAGCGAATTCGCGACACGATTGGGCCTGCCTGCCGCCC
The DNA here is from genome assembly GCA_018242085.1 of Pseudomonadota bacterium. Classification (GTDB taxonomy): domain Bacteria; phylum Pseudomonadota; class Alphaproteobacteria; order Micropepsales; family Micropepsaceae; genus Rhizomicrobium. The sequence continues at coordinate 14,517 of JAFECO010000688.1, read as the reverse complement.
CGGCACTGGCCGAAGCCATCATCGTGGAACGGGACATCCGCCTGGTCGAGTTGACCGGCGCGCGTTACCACTTCGGGCAGATTTCGACACGCGCCGCGCTGGATGCCATCGCCGCGGCCAAGGCCAAAGGCCTTCCCATCACCTGCGGCGTCTCCGCCCATCACCTTCTGCTGAACGAATTGGATGTGGGCGCTTATTACACTTTCCGCAAAGTGAAACCGCCGCTGCGTGCCGAGACCGACCGCGCCGCCATGGTCGAAGGCGTGGCCAACGGCACCATCGATGTGATCGTCTCCAGCCACGAGCCCCAGGGCGCGGATACCAAGCGCCAGACCTTCGCCTCTGCCGCCTTTGGTGCGGTGGGACTTGAGACCCTCCTGCCTGCCGCTCTCAACCTGCACCACAATGGCGATGCCGATCTGATGCGAATATTGGCGTCGCTGACGATCGCCCCGGCCAAGCTGCTCGGCCTGCCCGGGGGACGCCTGGCCAAGGGCGCGCCCGCCGACCTGGCCCTGATCGACATCGACGAACCCTTTGTGGTGGACGAACGGGCATTGCATTCCAGGGCCCGCAACACCGCCTTTGAAGGCCGCAAATTCCAGGGCCGTGCCCAGATGACCTTTGTTGGCGGCGAGTGTGTTTTCTCGCGGGTCGATTGACACGCAGCCGATAGATTTACGCCCGGAACTTGCCTATCGTCGCCGGCAATGGTCGGTTCGCTTTCCCTCACTTCCGCGCTTGAAGCCCTGCTCCTGGGATATGTTCTGGGGTCGATCCCGTTCGGGCTTTTCTTCGCTTTCGCCTCCGGCGCAGGCGATGTGCGCAAGATCGGTTCGGGCAATATCGGCGCCACCAATGTCCTGCGCACCGGCAAGAAATGGGCGGCCGCCGCGACGTTGCTGTGTGACGGCTTGAAAGGTGTCGCCGCCGTTCTGATCGCGCGGAGCTTGCTGCCGCCGGGATGCGAGATTTTCGCCGCCCTCGCCGCCGTGCTGGGTCATGTTTTTCCCGTGTGGCTGGGCTTCAAAGGCGGCAAAGGGGTTGCGGCTTTTCTCGGCGTCACCTTCGCGCTTTCCTGGCTTGCCGGATTGCTGGTGGCCGGCACCTGGCTTCTGGCGGCTGCTGTCTGGCGCATTTCCTCGCTTTCCGCGCTGGTTGCGATCGCGCTGTCGCCGGTATTTTTCTCCCTGATCGGGCACAAGGATTATGCGCCGCTCGCCCTTCTTCTGGCGGTGCTGATTTTCTTCATGCATCGCGAAAACATCCGCCGCCTGCTTGCCGGCAAAGAACCGCGCATCGGGGCAAAATGATCCTTGGCGATCGCGAACGCCTGGCCTGGCTGCGGCTGGCGCGCACCCACAATATCGGGCCGGTCGCCTTCGCAAATCTCGTCGCCCGCTTCGGCAGTGCTTCCGCCGCATTGAAGGAAATTCCCCGCATGGCTGAGCGTGGTGGGGCGAAGAATTTCGTCCTGCCGCCGGAAGGCGAAGCCGAACGCGAGATCGAAGGCCTGGAAAAACTGGGCGGGCGCCTGATCGCCGCCTGCGAAGAGGATTTTCCGCCCGGTCTTGCCGCGCTCGCGCCCAAGCCGCCGCTCATTTCGGTGATTGGCAATATCCACCTGCTGCAAAAAAACATGATCGCGGTGGTGGGCGCCCGCAATGCGTCTGCCTTGGCCCGCAAATTCGCGCAGATCCTGTCGCGCGATCTGGGCGAGGCCGGTCTGGTCATCGCCTCCGGCCTGGCGCGCGGAATTGATTCCGCGGCGCACGAAGCCGGGCTGGAGCGCGGCACCGTGGCCGTGGTGGCCGGTGGCGTGGACATCATTTATCCGCCGGAAAACGAAGCGCTCTATCGCGCCATCGCCCGGCAAGGCGCGGTGATTTCCGAAATGCCTTTGGGCGAAGCGCCCCAGGCGCGGCACTTTCCCCGGCGCAACCGGCTGATCTCAGGTCTTGCACGCGGCGTCATCGTGGTGGAAGCGGCCGAGCGCTCCGGTTCGCTGATCACCGCCAATTATGCGCTGGAACAGAACCGCGAGATTTTCGCCGTGCCCGGCTCGCCCCTCGATCCGCGCGCCAAAGGCCCCAATCGCCTGATCAAGGATGGCGCGACCCTGATCGAAAATGCCGACGATGTGCTGGCGGTGTTGCGACCGATCCTGGGGGGCGGCTTTGGCGAGCCGGACGGGGGCGCGCCTGTCGCTCCGGCGGACGTTGCCAAGCTGGACGCGGAAGCCGACCGCGTGCGCAGCCGGATCGAAGAAGCGTTGGGCGTGGCCCCTGTTGGCATCGACGATATCATCCGCCAGACTGGCGCCTCCCCGGCGGCGGTCCTGACCGTGATTCTGGAATTGGAGCTGGCGGGACGGTGCCGGCGCCATCCGGGCAACCGGGTGAGCTGGGCCGATATGCCCGAATGCTGAGCCGGCTCACGGGCCCACGGCAAAATAAATCCGGAGAAAAGTTCCCCCAAAGATGGGTTTTGCTCCCTTCGGGCGGATAAGAGGAAGATTTTACCGAATGTTTTCGACGGAAACTTCCTGACGAGCAGTCGCTGTAAAACACAACTTATAGTTTTACATACTGGTAGTATTAGCGGACTGTTCAACCAAAAGCTTTATCCGGGGTCCCAGGCCGACGTTGACAGGCTCATCCCCCTTCCATCAGTGTCCCGCCGCATTTTGCAAAAAAGGCTCTGTTCCGCGGTTCCCAGCCTTGTCCCACGGCTCCGCGACCCCAGATAAGCCGCCCCAGAGGTCAAAAGCAGCCGGTATGAACGTTCTCGTCGTCGAGTCACCCGCCAAAGCCAAAACCATCAATAAGTATCTGGGCAGCGGCTATAAAGTTCTGGCCAGCTTCGGCCATATCCGCGACCTGCCATCCAAAGACGGCTCGGTAAAGCCCGATGACGATTTCTCGATGGTGTGGGACGTGGACGCCCGCGCCCAATCCAAGATCAAGGACATCGCCAGCGCCGTGAAGGGCGCCGACAAGCTGATCCTGGCCACCGACCCGGACCGCGAAGGCGAAGCCATCTCCTGGCACATACTGGAAGTGCTGCGGCAGAAGCATGTCTTGGGCAAGATGCCGGTCGAACGGGTGGTGTTCAACGCGGTGACCAAATCCGCAATCCTGGACGCCATCGCCCATCCCCGCGAAATCAACCAGGAGCTGGTGGACGCCTACCTCGCCCGCCGCGCGCTGGATTATCTGGTCGGCTTTACCCTGTCGCCGGTTCTGTGGCGCAAACTGCCGGGCGCCCGTTCCGCGGGCCGGGTGCAGTCGGTAGCGCTGCGTCTGGTGGTGGAGCGCGAAGCCGAGATCGAGGCTTTCAAGCCCCAGGAGTATTGGAGCATCGATGCCGATGTCTCCACCGCCAAGGGCGATTTCGCCGCCCGCCTCATTCAGCTCGACGGCAAGAAGCTGGAAAAACTGTCGCTGGGCAACGAGGCCGACGCCAAGCGCGCGGTCGAAGCGATCCAGGCGCAGCGCTTTGCCATCGGCAGCGTCGAGGCCAAACCGGTCAAGCGCAACCCCGCCCCGCCCTTCATCACCTCGACCTTGCAGCAGGAGGCCGCGCGCAAGCTGGGTTTCGCCGCCAAGCGCACCATGCAGGTGGCCCAAGGTCTCTATGAAGGCGCCGATATCGGCGGCGATACCGTCGGCCTGATCACCTATATGCGTACCGACGGCATCACCATGGCGCCCGAAGCCATTGCCGAGGCCCGTGAGGTGATCGGCAGCAAATATGGCGCCCGTTACGTTCCGCAAACCGCCCGCGTCTATACCAGCAAGGCCAAGAACGCCCAGGAAGCCCATGAAGCGGTGCGTCCCACCAGCTTCGCCCGCACGCCGGATGAGGTCTCGCGCTATCTCGATGCCGATGCCGCCCGTCTCTACGAACTGATCTGGAAGCGCGCCGTCGCCAGCCAAATGGAAAGCGCCGAGCAGGAACGCACCACCGTCGATGTGATCTCGGCCGACAAGAAGATCACCTTGCGCGCCACCGGCACGGTTACCTTGTTCGACGGCTTCCTTACGCTTTACCTGGAAGGCGAGGACGACGCGTCGGACGAGGACGGCTCGAAACTGCCCAAGGTCGCGGTGGGCGATGCCGGCAAAGTCGAAAAAGTCACGCCGGCGCAGCATTTCACCGAACCGCCGCCCCGCTATTCCGAAGCCAGCCTGGTGCGCAAGCTGGAAGAGCTGGGCATCGGCCGGCCTTCGACCTATGCCACCATCCTCTCCACCTTGCGCGACCGCGCCTATGTGCGGATGGACCGTTCGCGTTTCTATCCGGAAGAAAAAGGCCGTCTCGTCACCACCTTCCTGATCAGCTTCTTCCCCCGCTATGTCGCGTACGACTTCACGGCCGATCTGGAAGAGAAGCTGGACGAAGTCTCCGCCGGCGATCTCAACTGGAAGCAGCTGCTCCGGGAATTCTGGAAGAATTTCTCCGCCGCGGTGGGCGAGACCAAGGATCTCAAGATCAGCCAGGTGATCGACGAGCTCGATTCCGTGCTGGGTCCGCACATTTTTCCGCCGGGCGAAGATGGTGTCGATCCCCGCAAATGCCCCGCCTGCGCCGATGGCCGCCTCAATCTGAAGCTGGGCCGCTTCGGCGCCTTTGTGGGCTGCACCAATTATCCAGAATGCCGATTCACCCGCCAGATCGGCGCCAAGCCGGGCGAAGGCGATGCCGGTCCGCGCGAGTTGGGCCTGTTTCCCGGCACCGATCAGCAGGTCACTTTGCGATCCGGGCGCTTCGGCCCCTATGTGCAATTGGGCGAAGACAAGAAGCCGAAACGTTCCGGCCTGCCCAAAGGCACCGATCCTTCCGCCGTCGATCTGGCATTTGCGGTGAAGCTCTTGTCCCTGCCCCGCGAAGTCGGCGCCCATCCCGAAGACGGCAAGATGATCACGGCGAATTTCGGCCGCTTTGGGCCTTACGTCGCCCATGACGGGAAATACGCCTCCCTGGAATCGCCGGACGATGTCTTCACCGTCGGCCTCAATCATGCGGTGACCATCCTGGCGGAAAAGAAAGCCAAGGGCGGCGGCCGGCGCGGACCGCAGGCGCTCAAGGAGTTGGGCCAGGACGGCGACGGCAACGCCATCAAGGTGTTGAAGGGCCGCTATGGCCCCTATGTCAGCGACGGCGACACCAACGCCACCATTCCGGAAGGCGACGACCCGATGGAGATCACCTTGGAACGGGCGTTGGCGCTGATCGCGGAGCGCGCGGCCAAAGGCGGCGGCAAAAAGAAGAAAAAGAAAGCCGCGGCGAAGCCCAAAGCGGCGAAAGCCGAAGCGCCCGCCAAGAAGCCCGCGACCAAGAAAGCGGCGGCAAAAAAGAAAACTCCGGCGAAGGCGAAGAAAAAGCCGGAGCCGGTGGCGGGCGAGTAATTGCCGCGCCGCGCCACCAACGCGCCTCCGCTCGACAAGGCCCGGCTGCTTGCCCTGCTCGCCGAACATCCCGGCGCCACCAAGCGGGATCTGGCGCGCATTACAGGCCTCAAGGGATCGGATCGCATCGTCCTCAAGCGGCTGTTGCGGGAACTGGAAGCGGAAGGCGCCATCGAAGGCAAAGCCAAACGCGGCCTGACCAAAGCGGGCGAGTTGCCGGACATCGCGGTGCTGGAGATCACCGGCACCGATGCGGACGGCGAATTGCTGGCGCGGCCGCTGGCCTGGGAATCCAACAACGAGCCCCCGCCGATCTATGTCGCGCCGCCCAAAGACGGCGCCGCGCTGACGGCAGGCCATCGCATTCTGGGACGGCTGGAGCGGCGCGGCGAAAGCTATGAAGCGGTCATCGTGCGCCGGCTGGAAGACGAGACGGGCCCCGAGCGCATTCTCGGCGTTCTGCGCGCGACCGGCACCGGCTTTCGCGTGCTGCCGGTGGACCGCAAAGCGCGGGGCGAATATGCGCTCGATCGCGCCGATGCGGCCGACGCGAAGAACAACGATCTGGTGCTGTGCGAACCGGTGGGCCGCAAATCCGCCGGCTTTCCCAAAGTGCGCGTGGTGGAACGCATCGGCAGCATGGACAGCCCGCGCACCATCAGCCTGATCGCCATTCACGCGCATGGCATCCCCACCGTCTTCCCCCCTTCGGTACTGGAAGAAGCCGGCGTGGCAAAGCCCGTGGACCCGCGCGGGCGCACGGATCTGCGCGTAATTCCGCTTGTCACGATCGACCCGGAAGACGCCCGCGATCACGACGACGCGGTCTGGGCGGGACCAGATGACGATGCCGGCAACAAGGGCGGCCATGTCATTCTGGTCGCCATCGCGGATGTCGCCCATTATGTGACGCCGGGCTCGGCGCTGGACAAAGAAGCGCTCAAGCGCGGCAACAGCGCCTATTTTCCGGACCGCGTCGTACCGATGCTGCCGGAAGAGCTTTCCGCCGATCTTTGTTCCTTGAAGGAAGGCGTGGACCGCCCCTGCCTGGCGGTGCGGATGGTGTTCGACGCTCATGGCCATAAGCGCGGGCATACCTTCCTCAGGGCCGTGATGCGCTCGGCGGCGCGGCTGACTTATGCGCGGGCGCAAGCGGCCTTTGACGGCAAGCCGGACGCGGAGATGAGCGCGACGGTGCGTAAGACCTTGGCCGATCTATGGTCCGCCTATCAGTCGCTTGTGGTTGCACGCGAGAAACGCAGTCCCCTGGACCTCGACCTGCCGGAGCGGCGCATCCAGCTGGGCGCCGACGGCCATGTCGCCAGCATCGCCTATCGCGAGCGGCTGGAATCCATGCGCCTGATCGAAGAGTGCATGGTCTTGGCCAATGTCGCCGCCGCCGAGGCGTTGGAGAAGGCGCGCACGCCCCTCATCTACCGCGTTCACGACACGCCGTCGCGCGAGAAGCTTTACGCCTTTTCCGATTTCCTCCGTACCCTGAATATAAACTTCGCCAAGGGCCAGGTGATGCAGCCGGGCACTTTCAACCGCATCCTCTCCCAGGCGAAAGGTACGCCGCATGAAGCGGTGATGAACGATGTGGTCCTGCGCAGCCAGGCCCAGGCGATCTATGACGCCGCCAATATCGGCCATTTCGGCCTCAACCTGGCGAAATACGCGCATTTCACCTCGCCGATCCGGCGCTATGCCGACCTGATCGTGCACCGCGCTTTGATCCGGGGCCTGAAGCTGGGCGGCGGCGACGGCCTCACCGACCGCGAGATCAAGCAGCTGGCGGAGATCGCCCAGGCGATCTCGCTCACGGAACGGCGCGCCATGGCCGCCGAACGCGATTCCACCGACCGCTATGTCGCCGCCTTCATGCAGGACCGGGTCGGCGCCACGTTCGAAGCGCGCATCACAGGGGTCACCAAATTCGGGCTGTTCGTGCGCTTGAAGGAGTCGGGCGCCGAAGGTCTTTTGCCGGCGCGCTCCCTTGGCGCGGAATATTTCCGCCATGACGAGCGGGCCCAGACCATGCGGGGCGAGCGCACCGACACGACTTACGGAATGGGCGATGCCGTCACGGTCAAGCTGATGGAGGCCGCCCCCGTGACCGGCGGCATGCGCTTCGAGTTGGCGGAAGGCGGGGCGATTCCCGCCCGCGCCCACCGGCCGCCCAAGCCGGCAAAGGGCCGCCAGGATCGGGAAAAGCGCCGGTTCAAGCCGAAAAAACGTTGAATTTCAGGATATTGACCGGGTCCGCTTGACAGAATTGGGTCCATCCCTCACAAACCCGCCCCGTTCGACCTGTTTCTTCTGGAGTCCGCCATGGCCAAGCCCACCACTGCCAAAATTCGCCTCAACAGCGAAGGCAATACCGGCTTTTTCTATGTCGCCAAGAAGAACACCCGCACCATGACGGAAAAATTCTCGATCAAGAAATATGATCCCGTCCTGCGCAAGCACGTCGAATTCAAGGAAGGCAAGATCAAGTAAGCGTTCCGCTTACCCGCCTTTCCTCACGCCATCGCCAACGCATCGCGCACCGCTTTCGCGGCGGCGGCTACCGCCTCATGCGCTTGCGGCAAGACCGTCTGCAGATAGATAAAGCAATGGACCATTTCCGGATGGTCCGCGACGGTCACCCGCACGCCCGCCTCTTTCAATTTCTGCGCATAGGCCAGCCCCTCGTCATGCAAGGGGTCGTAGCCCGCCAGCATGATGTAGGCAGGGGGCAAGCCCGCAAAATTCTTGGCTCGCAGGGGTGAGATTTCGGGCGAACTTCTGTCGATATCGTGCGGAAAAAGCTGATTGTTATTCCATTCGATGGTTTGGCGATCGAGGAAATAGCCGACACCGAATTTGTCCATCGACGCAAAGTGTCCGGCCAGGTCGGTCGACGGGAACAGAAGCATCTGGAAAGCGATCGCCGCCCCGCCCTTCTTCTTCATGAGCTGCGTCAGACAGGCCGTCAGCAACGCCCCGGCGGAGTCCCCACCGACCGCGATGCGGCCCGCATCCACGCCCAGCGCCGTGGCATTGTCGAATATCCATTGCAGCGCTGCCGCCGCATCATCCAATGGCGCGGGCCATTTGTGTTCCGGCGCCAGGCGGTACTCCACCGCGATGACGCGAAACCCGCCTTCATGGGCAAACAGCCGGCAAAGCCCGTCATGGGTATTGAGGTCGCCCACGACAAAACCGCCGCCGTGAAAATAGACCAGCACGGGCTGGGCATCGCCGCCCACCGCGATGGGCGCATAGGCGCGGGCGCGGATGTCGCCTCTGGGTCCCGGTATCTTGAAATTCTCGATTCGACCGACGGGAACATCCTGGGGGCCGACCAGTCCCATCATCCCGGCAAACCCTTTGCGCGAGGCGGAGAGCGGCATCTCCCATGCCTTGGGCCGCGGAATCGCCGCCGCCTGATCGAGAAAGGCTTTCACCAAAGGGTCGAGCGGCATGTTGTCCTGAAAGCGGGTTGGGCCGGGATGCTATCGCATCGAGCCCAGAAGCGCACACGGACTTTCTTCCCCCCGCGCCCGCAGGGCTAGCGGGGGAAGATGTGCGGTAGCGGGCTTGCCCGCGTGCCGCACAGATGGGGGCCATCTAATGAATCGTCAGTGGCTTGTCCGGATTGAGCCGATTGCTGGCGATATCGCCCAGCATGACCAAAAGCAGGAACCAGAGATAGGCGCGCTCGCCTTCGCCTTCGGCTTCAAAATTGACCACGGCGCGATAGGCATAATCGCACGCGTCCGCGCCATGCTCTTCGGCAAAATCCGACGCGAGACGCATGATCTCGCCGGTGCTGAGAAGGATCTTATTCTGCCGGTCGTGACCGGATTTCGCTAACGCCATACCCAAGCCCCCCAAGGCCGGCGGTCAGTTGACCACAGCATGTTTAGCGAATCATTAACTTCTGGCTATTTTTAAGAGTTTGATATCACTGTTTGATTTCATCGTTCCAAATAATTACACTTTTCGGGCGTGGTTCTGTATATTCCCCCGCCCAGGCACCGTATTTCTGGGGTGCCGAAGGATTTCACACCAATGCGCGGCAAAAGCGTCCTACTCATTATCGGCGGCGGTATCGCCGCTTATAAGTCACTGGACCTGATCCGGCGGCTGGCGGAACGAGGCGTGAAAACCCGCGCCATTCTGACTCGGGCCGGAGCCGAATTCGTCACGCCCCTGTCGGTGGCGGCCCTGACCGGCGAGAAAGTCTATTCCGACCTCTTCAGCCTCACCGACGAAAGCGAAATGGGACATATCGAACTGTCCCGGTCCGCCGACCTGGTGGTGGTCGCCCCTGCCACCGCCGATCTGATGGGCAAGCTGGCGGGCGGGCTCGCCAGCGATCTGGCGTCGACCACGCTCCTGGCCACCGACAAGCGCATCCTGATGGCGCCGGCCATGAATGTGCGCATGTGGCAGAGCCCTTCGGTGCGCCGCAGCGCCGAAACATTGGCGCGCGACGGCGTGCTGTTCGTGGGTCCCAATGAAGGCGAAATGGCCTGCGGAGAATTCGGTCCCGGACGGATGGCCGAGCCGCTGGAAATCGTCGCCGCTGTCGAACAGGCCTTCAAGGTCCGAGGCGGTCCGCTCGACGGCTTCAAGGCACTGGTCACCGCCGGGCCTACCCAGGAGCCGCTCGACCCGGTGCGTTTCATCGCCAACCGCTCGTCGGGCAAACAGGGCTATGCCATTGCCGATGCCCTGGCCGCCGCCGGCGCCGACACGGTGCTGGTTTCCGGACCCGTCGATATCGCGGCGCCATCGCATGTGAGGCTGGTGAAAGTTACCACCGCGCGCGACATGCTGGCGGCCTGCGAAGCCGAGTTGCCCGCCGATATCGCGGTGATGAGCGCGGCCGTCGCCGATTGGCGGCCGGACATCGCTGCCGATAGCAAGATCAAGAAAGATGCGGACCACCGCATCCCCGCTCTCCGGCTGGTGGAGAATCCCGATATCCTCGCCACCCTCGGCCATCACAAAAAACGCCCCCGCCTGTTGGTCGGCTTTGCCGCCGAGACCGACGATGTCCTGGCCCATGCCGTTGCCAAGCAAAAGCGCAAGAATGCGGATTGGATCGTGGCCAATGACGTGTCCGCCAATGGAAGCGGAGAATCGGTGATGGGCGGCGAGCGCAATCAGGTTCATCTGATCACCGCGACGGCACAGGAAAGCTGGCCGGACATGAAAAAAGCCGAAGTCGCTCGCCGGCTGGTCCAACACATAACTCAGCACTTCCGGGAAACGTCCTCATGAAAGTCGGATTGAAGCGCCTTGCCAACGGGCAAGATCTTGCGTTGCCGCATTATGCCACCTTGGGCGCAGCGGGCTTGGATCTGCTGGCAGCCATCGACGGTGATGTCGAAATCGCGCCCGGCCGCCGCGCCGCCATTCCCTGTGGCATCGCCATCGAATTGCCGCTGGGTGTGGAAGCCCAGGTGCGTCCCCGTTCCGGGCTGGCGCTCAATCATGGCGTCACGGTGTTGAACGCGCCGGGCACCATCGACAGCGATTACCGGGGCGAGATCAAAGCCATCCTGATCAACCATGGCGATGCGCCCTTCGTGATCAAGCGGGGAACCAAGATCGCGCAGATGGTGATCGCGCGCCACGAGCAGGCCCAGATCGTGGAAAGCGACAGCCTGTCCGACAGCGCCCGCGGCGCGGGCGGCTTCGGCTCCACCGGCATGACGGTGAAAACGCCATGATGCTTCGTCTTTCCCGGAAAACGCTTCTGGCGCTGGAGGCGGTGATCGATATCGCCTTCAACGCCCGGCCCGAACCGGTCCAGGCCAAGGAAATCACCGCCCGCCAGGGCGTGCCGCAACGCTATCTGGAACAGGTGATGCAGCAGCTGGTGCGCGCCGGCGTCCTCAAAGGCGTGCGGGGTCCCCGCGGCGGCTACCGGCTGGCGCGCGAACGCCGCCGCATCTCGGTGGGCGATGTGGTGCGGGTGGCCGAAAGCATCGAGGATGGCGAGGAGGAGAAGATCCGCCCCCGTTCCGAACTGGGGCTGCGCATCGTCGCCCCCCTGATCCAGACATTGCAGGACGACATCATGGCCCAGCTCGATGCCATCTCGATCGAGGATCTTTGCCAGCGCGCGCGCGCCCATGGCGTGGATATCAGCGGCGGCGCCAGCTCCGATTTCGCAATCTGACAGGAGATTTCATGCAGACGGGCAAACCCGGCCGAGGCCGCATCTACAATTCGGTCACCGAAACCATTGGCGACACGCCTTTGGTGCGGATACACCGCATGGCCAAGGATGCCGGCGTCAAGGCGGACATCTTGCTCAAGCTGGAATTCTTCAACCCCCTCGCCTCGGTCAAGGACCGGATCGGGGTCGGCATGATCGAGGCCTTGGAGAAGCAGGGCGCGATCACGCCCGGAAAATCCACCTTGATCGAGCCGACCTCCGGCAACACCGGCATCGCGCTGGCCTTCGTCGCCGCCGCCAAAGGCTACCGGCTGATCCTGGTGATGCCCGAATCCATGTCCATCGAGCGGCGCAAGATGCTGCAGATTCTGGGCGCCGAGCTTGAACTCACCGATGCCGCCAAAGGCATGAAAGGCGCCATTGCCCGCGCCCAGGAACTGCTCAAGGAAATTCCCGGCGCGGTCATTCCGCAGCAATTCGAGAATCCCGCCAATCCCGACATTCACCGGCGCACCACCGCCGAGGAAATCTGGAACGACACCGACGGTAAGGTCGATATCGTGATTTCCGGCGTGGGCACCGGCGGCACCATCACTGGCGTGGGCCAGGTCCTGAAAGGCCGCAAGCCCGGAGTCAAAATGATCGCCTTGGAGCCGGAGGACAGCGCCGTCCTGTCCGGCGGTCCGCCCGGCCCGCACAAGATCCAGGGCCTGGGCGCCGGTTTCGTTCCCGGCATTCTGGATCTGAAAGTGATCGACGAGATCATCACCATCTCCAACGAGACGGCGCTGGAAACCGCGCGGCAGACCGCCCGGCTGGAAGGCATTCCGGTTGGCATCTCGTCGGGTGCCGCCATCGCCGCCGCGCTGGAAGTGGGCGCGCGCCCCGAAAATGAAGGCAAGACCATCGTCGCGGTCATCCCTTCTTTCGCGGAACGCTATCTTTCAACCGCGCTGTTCGAAGGTTTGTAACAAGTCCGGCCGATCAGTGCAGATCGCGTCTAGCTTCAGGCCCAGAAGGCGCTTCATGTCCGCGGGCTCGTCGACGGTCCAGGCCGCCACCTGAAGGCCGCGTGCGCGCGCGCCCGTCACGCTGAGGTCCGTGGCGTCTTCGTGGCACGGGAACCAGCCATCTCCTCCCGCGGCTTTGATGATGTCCAGCACCGGTTCCGCCTCGCCCGGCAATTTGTCGGTGGTGAACCAGCAGCACGCATGCGGCGCCCGGCTCTTGATGCGCGCCAGACCTCGCCAGTCGAATCCCACAAAGATCGTGCGATCCAGATGTTCTTGCATCACCGCAAGCGCCGCATCGGCCAGGGCGATGGGATCGGCCGACGCCGGATCGGTCGAGGATTTCAGCTCGACCAGCAAGGTGAAAGACTTTGGCGATGGCAAAGCGCACACCTCGGCCAGGGTGGGAATGCGGGTGCCGTCGGCCGGCGTCATCAGGGGATGCTCGCGGGCATAATCACTTTGAGGATCGGCGCGCCCCAGATCGAAGGCTTGCAGCTCGGCCAAGGTCATATCCTTGATGCGCGGCGTCTTGTCCCGAAGCCAGGCTCCATCCTTGCGGGTCAGTGCCGGATTGAGACGGAAATCGTGGTGCACGATCACCATGCCGTCGGCGGAAAGCTGCACATCCAGCTCCGCCCCGTCGGCGCCCAGCGCGATGGCGTTGCGGAATGCCGCCAGCGTGTTTTCGGGCCTGAGGCCCGCGCCGCCGCGATGCGCGATGTTCCGTGTTTTCATCCGTTCGCGTCCTTTGGCGGCGGAAGGGTTATATCGCGCGGTAACCGATCGCCCAATCGAGACGAACCGGACGCATGGCTCCCTTGCATCCCTTTGTCGCGCAAATCCTGTAGAAGAGCGTATGGACGCCGAACTGGAAGTCGCAAACCCCGGTCCCCGGATCACCGGACATGATTTCGCCGCCTGGGCGGCGGAGGCGCGCGAACTCATGCGCCTAGCGGTCCCCATGGCGGCGACCCAGCTCGCCCAGATGATCATCCTGGCCACCGACACGGTGATGCTGGGTCATTTCAGCAAGGAAGCGCTGGCGGCCGGCGCCATCGGCAACACGGTGTTCTTTTTCATCTGGCTTCTGGGCACAGGGCCGGTTTCCGCCGTCTCGCCCATGATCGCCCATGTGGTGGGACGTCATGGAGCGGCGACCAAGCGGCTTTCAACCCGGCCGCGCGATCAGGGAGCGTCGGCCAGCGAAAGTGGGAACCGGTTTCGCGTCCGGCCGCGCGACCAGAAAGACGTGCGGCTGGTGGTGCGCATGGGCCTGTGGTCGGTGGCGCTGATGTCGCCGCCCCTGTTGGCCGCGTTGTTCTTTACCCGCGACATTCTTCTGCTCTTTCAGCAGGAACCCAAACTGGCGGCGGATGCGGGGATCTATACGGCGGCGCTGGCGTTCGGGCTTCCCTGTTCGCTGGCCTTCCAAGTGCTGCGCAATTTCTCCACCTCGCTCAGCCGGCCCATCCCGCCCATGGTGGTGATGGGGCTTGCCATCCTGTTCAATGCGCTTGGCGACTATACCCTGATTTTTGGGCATTTCGGTTTTCCCAAACTGGGTCTGGTCGGCGCGGGTTTTGCCAGCGCCTCGTCCAATCTGTTCACCCTGGTGGCGATGGCAGTGATTGCCCTGCGCCTCCCCGTGCTCAAGCCCTACCATGTCCTGCACCGTTTTTTCCGGCCGCACTGGCGCTCGCTATTCGAGCTGTTTCATCTGGGTTTGCCCATTGGCGTGACCATGCTGTTCGAAGTGGCGCTGTTCAACGCGGCGACCCTGGCAATGGGCACATTCGGGATCGCGGCCCTGGCAGCACATCAGATCGCCATCACCATTCCCTCGCTCACCTTCATGGTGCCATTGGGCATCGGGCTGGCAGGCACCGTGCGCGTGGGCCTGGCGGCAGGCGCTGGC